>DASVQU010000187.1:0-22415 GCA_036388995.1 Pyrinomonadaceae bacterium
AAAATAAAAACGACCGCCGTCTTGGTTCTTTATACCGGATGAAACTTATATTGAAACTTTTGCTTTGCCTTTGACTTTTGCGCGAGAAAAATGCGATATAGTCACGGCTTTAAATAACTTCGCTTGATTTACAGCGAGTGCCTAACATCACGAAAACAAAATCAAATGAGGAAATTTCTAACTTTCCAAAATCCGAGTTTTCTATCTTTTCTGGTCTTACTTTTGTTTGTAATCTCTTGTTCAAATGTAGAAAACCGAAATTCACAAACATCCACGCCAGCAAATACTTCACCAGCAAATTCAATTTCCGCTTCAGCAAACACAAACTCGCCTGCTAAACAAGACACTTCGACATTGGCAGCACAAAGTTTTGCGGCGAATGTTGTTTGCTCACTTCCCAAACAGGTTGCCGCAAATACTCCTTACGCTAATCTTGGAGGCGGCAGTTGGAGTAAATGGAGCGATTCAGGTGGAGATTTGGATTATGGCTGTAATGGCGGCAGGGATTCAGTAGAGCTTATTAAGGATGCCAATACTGACATTACAGCGGAATATGGAGCAATTGGCGCAGCAGACGTTGCTCATTACGTTTCGGCTGAATATATGGCAATGCAATATACGGGATTAACGTCAGCAGAGAAACAATTAAGGCGGCAATATGTTGACTTTTGCGACAAGTTGTCATTGAAGTTTTACGGCATAAAATTGCCTGAAAAGTTTAAGAAACGCTTGCTTGATGAGTCAACCTATTCGCCATCTGGAACAGCAAATGAGTATGCTGAGAAAGTTGGAAGTGGTTACGTAAACCTATCTTCAAACAAAAACAAGAATGTAATGGTGTTGCTTGACGTTCATTATTTTTCTAGCGAAGCCGAATTTCAAAAGTATAAAGATTCTTAATTTAAAGAAACACAGAACAAACTGTGAAGTTCTCCATAGGCTAAATCAAATAATTTAGAATTCTTAACAAACTGTAAAAAAACAAATTCGACCTTTTTACAATTGAAATAATCCCCTTTAAAACAACCTAACTCTATATGTCTGTGTTCAATAAATTACTAAATACTTCGATTAAGAATAAGATTATTTATGGTTCTTTAAGTATTGTATTGATTCTATTACTTATTTTTTTCACATTAGGCTTATTAGACCAATGGTTCATCAATTTTGTTCGCTCCCCTTATGCACCTTATTTTGGGCGATTTTTAATTGGAGTAACAAGTGTAGCTATATTATTTGTTACACTTACCATATATCTTAATAGAGGGTTACTTAGCTCACCCCCTTTTGATAAGATTCCGCAGGACACAATAAAGCCTCCGACGAAATCAATTAGGGAGGCTAAGGTCATCAAAGAAATTACCCAAGATATTGAAGAATTACGGAATTCTTTTAATCAACTTTTAGAGAAGTCCTTTCCCTCTAGGGAAATAGATATAAATACTCTTACAGATTCAATTCGTGACCAAGCTCTTTTAAATTTGCCTGAGAAACTAACCCAAGAATTAGAGCAGAAATATGCATTAAAGTTTATTGAGCAATCACAAATTGAATTGATACGAGAAAATTTGACAGAAACCACTAATCGTTTGCACAAAGAAATTGAGGCGGCGGGAAGGCGAAGTAATCTTAACCTAATTATTGGAATTATAACGACTGGGTTTGCTGCAATTTTACTCGCTTTCATTGCATTTGAAATTAAACCAAGTTTTGATAACACAACTGCTTTGCTTGCACACTATATCCCAAGAATTACCACAATTATCTTTGTTGAAGTTTTTGCCTTTTTCTTTTTAAGGCTTTACAAGACTGGATTAAGTGAAATTAAGTATTTTCAGAACGAGTTGACAAATATACAACTTCAAAAGATTGCTATCGAAGCTGCATTGCTTCCAAAACTCAACACATCAATGGAGGGGGTTATACAACAGTTAATAAAAACAGAAAGAAATTCTATTAGCGGAATTGACTCAAAAAATAATGGTGAAAATTCATTAAGTATTAAGGACGCCAATTCTATAATAGAGGCTTTATCTAAATTTTCGGGTAAAAGCTGATTGTTAAACCTTAGATTAAATAAAAACAGATTTAATTAATGTTGTATGGTCTCATTCAACTTTTCCGCACTCATTTTTAACAATCTCAGTGGGTTTCGGTCTTTTGTTCATATAAATAGGCTGAAATTAATGTCAATTACGCCTATCAAAATATACCGACATTAGTTTTATGTCCAGAAATTATGCGTCTGCTATTTCCCCCTTTTTTGATAACAATTAAAAATGGTACTCCCCTTTTTTGGCAACCTCCCTTTTACATATTCTTATCGTTCCAAGTGAAGCGTCTCAAGTATTCGGCTTGGAATGCTTCGGAATTTCCGGTTAAGAATTGTCCTTCAGTAACATACTGTGTAAGTTCTGGGTAATCCTTATAGACGGCATCGGGTTTATCTGGATTTATAACGTAAAACCAAGCCATTGTAGCTAATCGCAAAAAATCATCGTCATCAAATCCTGCTTCAATCATCGCCGTTATATCATCAACTAACTTTTTGCGACTTGAACAAATCGCCGGATTCGCTTTTTCGTTGTATATTACTTCGATTTTCAGTTTCAAATTATTCATAACCCTTTTTTTCTTTTTTTGGTAATACTTTTTATAATGGTTTCGCTTACATCTGAAAATGTGAGCGGTCAAATGAAAAGGGATTAGGTATGCGGCAAGATAGCCATACCTAATCCCTTTTTGCTTTAGTGCGAGATTTCATTATATCGCTGCAAAAGCCGCTTTGCCGCACGATGCCAGCAGGGAAAGCCGCCAGCCGCTGCCTTACATTGACAGCCATTTCCAACTTCGTAAATCATCCCTGAATCGCTCAAAACCAACAGACAATCGTTTTCAAAATGAATATAGGGATTTTCCTCAATATGCCGTTGCGCCTTTGCGATTGCCGTCTCCCAACGCCGATTGCCTTTGACCTTATCAAGTGCCGAATTAACCACTTTTTCAAGCTGATTTTGATTTACATTTACCATCTTTGGTTTCCTCTATTTTCCTGAAATATCTTCAAAAGAAGCTATTAATAAATTACCGTATGCGGTAATTTTAGTCAATAGAAAATTGCCTCTTGCGGTAATTTATTTTCTGATGTATAAATGTAGCTATATGGCGAACCTACTTAGCACAGCCGAAGCAGCCGAACGTTTAGGAGTTTCTGAAAGGCGTATTCGTTCTATGATTACCGAAGGAAAACTTGAGGCGAAGAAATTAGGACGTGATTACGCAATTGAGGAAACAGCATTGGCGAGCGTTCCGGTTTACGGTAAAAAAGGCAGACCGCCAAAGAAGAAAGCAGAGTAGGGAAAAGTCTAAATTGAAAAACTATCAACTTAGTTTTTTGGCTCATTGAAGTACGGGGATTTTTGGAATGTGTGCAAAGAGTGTGTGCAAATAGAAAAAGCTAGGGATTTTACCCTAGCTAACTTGTTGATTTTAATATGGCTTGGGACAGAATCGAACTGCCGACACGCGGATTTTCAGTCCGCTGCTCTACCAACTGAGCTACCAAGCCGCGCGCCGGTTTTTAACGTCAACGCGAATTTAAAACTATAAAGAAAATTCCGCGCGTCTGTCAAATTAGCGATTTCACTCAATAAATATCGAAGGAAACGAGTCCCAATGGAGTAGAAAAACCATGTTTGAGTCAGCGGTTTATTGAATCGGCAAAATGTAAAAAGGCGCAAATCTCAATTTTGGATTCGCGCCTTTAAATTTATGTTTTTTAGTGTCTAAAACTTAACTCGCTTCGACCGCTGCCCCGTCGAGGGCGGGCATCCCGAGCGCTTTGCGAACGTCCGTTTCGATTCGCTCGCGCAAATCGGTGTTTTCTTTGAGCATATTTTTGACGTTTTCGCGTCCTTGTCCGAGTCGTTCGGTCGCATAGGAAAACCACGCGCCGCTTTTTTCGACGACTTTATGATTGACAGCCAGATCGAGCAAATCGCCTTCGCGCGAGATTCCTTCGCCGTACATAATGTCGAATTCGGTTTCTCTAAACGGCGGCGCGACTTTGTTTTTGACGACTTTGACTTTTGTGCGATTTCCCGTCACTTTGTCGCCATCTTTGATGGCGCCGATGCGGCGGATGTCAACGCGAACCGAAGCGTAAAACTTGAGGGCTTTACCGCCGGTCGTCGTTTCAGGCGAGCCAAAAAAGACGCCGATTTTTTCGCGCAACTGGTTGATGAAAATAAAGCAGGTGTTAGATTGCGCGACGATTGCCGTCAATTTTCTCAAAGCCTGCGACATCAAGCGCGCCTGCAAACCAGGTAGCGAATCGCCCATATCGCCGTCCAATTCCGCACGCGGAACGAGCGCAGCGACCGAGTCAATGACGATTACGTCAACGCTGTTTGAGCGCACCAGAGTTTCCGCGATTTCGAGCGCCTGTTCGCCCGAATCAGGCTGGGAGATAAATAAATTATCAATGTCAACGCCGAGCTTTTCCGCGTATTCCGGGTCCATTGCGTGCTCTGCGTCAATGTAAGCGGCGATTCCGCCTTGTTTTTGCGCTTCGGCGACAACGTGCAGCGCCAGCGTCGTTTTGCCCGAAGATTCCGGTCCGTAAACTTCGATGATTCTGCCTTTCGGAAAACCGCCGACGCCGATTGCCGCGTCAAGACTGAGGCAAGTCGTCGAGATCGAACCGACTTGTTCCACCTGACGCTCGCCCATCTTCATAATCGAGCCTTTGCCGAATTTTTTCTCAATATTTGCCAGTGCGCCTTCAATCGCTTTGCTTTTATCCGTGTTCATCGTCATTCCCTCAAATGCCATTGTTTTAAAACTCTCCTTTAAGATACTGAAATCAAGTTTAGCACAAAAAGAATGAGTTTGTGAAATATTGTTTCACTTATGAAACAGATTTTTGTTAAAAAGTTGAGACTTTTTTTCCGGTTCGCTCTTCAAATTGTTCCGCGAGCGACAAAACGCCGCCCGCAGTTTCGTCTCTAACGATTCTTTCAACGCGCCAGAGCGGAAAAAATTGATCGCTCAACCCGATAAAATCTTCCTGTCTAATAATTGCGCCAATGTAATCTTCAAAAGCGTTTAAATCAATCCCGCGCATGAAAACGCCCGCACCCGTAATTTCTTCCAAAGTGCCCCAAACCTTTTCGCGAGGGCTGTGAAGA
Source organism: Pyrinomonadaceae bacterium (assembly GCA_036388995.1). GTDB lineage: Bacteria > Acidobacteriota > Blastocatellia > Pyrinomonadales > Pyrinomonadaceae > JALZCH01. The sequence continues at coordinate 5,190 of DASVQU010000187.1, forward strand.
ACCAGAATTACGCTCGTTTTTGCTTCGATTTTCGACACGATTTTAAAAAATCAAAACGGGAGTTTAGCACGTTTCACGGAATTAGCTAATGCGAAACGGCGGCAATCGCATATTCGCCGTTGTCGGCAATAATTTCGGTTTTAAGCTGATTATAATCGGGCAATTCGTGAAGGCGCGAAAGCGGAACAACTATCAAAACCCGTTCCTGATTGGTCTGTTTCATAAATACCAGAATGTCGCTCGCCCCGAAAAATTGCCGCTGTTTTCCGTTGTCCAGTCTGACGGTTCTGCCCGCCGCGTAGAATTCGAGAGAATGCGAAATGTCGTGCAAATTTAAAACTTTTTCGTTTATAAAACCGCTTTCGGCAGCAGCTTGCACGAGATATTTTTTCGTATCGCGGCGCGCAAAATCGGGCGCGACGAACAAAAGCGCAATCATGATCAACGCGAAAGCAGAGACGGCGACAATTTGTACGATCAAACGGCGTTTGCTCGATTTTGAGGCAAAACGCCTCGCTTCTTCTGCGGCAAGAATGATTGCCGCCGGCAGAGCGGGCAAAATGTAGCCGGGCAGCTTCGAACCGGAAAACGAGAAGAAAACAAGCGGAACAAGCAGCCAGACGAGCGCAAATATTTTTAGAGAATGTTGCGAAAACTCGACGGGGCTTTGATCTTTGGTCTTTGGTCTTTGGTCTTTGAAAAACCTCCAAATTGCGGCGAGCAAAAAGGGCGTCCAAGGCAAAATCAGCAGTGGCAAAATTGCCCAGAAAAACCAGAAAGGCTCGGGGTGGGAGAATTTGTTTGAAGCGTAGCGGGCGAAATGATGCTGAATAAAAAAATCGTCAACAAACGTCCAGCCGTGTCGCAGATACATCGGCGCATACCAGACGGAGGCAACCAGAACGCTCAACAAATTTCCCCAAATCAAACTGAGTAAAAAAGTTTTGGACGGGAATTTTCTTAAAGCGGCGAAATAACAAAACGCGATGCCGAACGGCAAAACAAATCCGATTAAACCTTTTGCCAGAAGCGCGACTCCGATGAAAAAGTAAAAACCTGCGAGAGATGCAATGGCGCGCCGACGCGGAGTCGCGGCGAGTTGAGAAACGAAGAAACAAGCTAAAGCGGCGGTTATCGGAAAAGTCAGAATAATATCGAAGCTCGCCGCACGCGAGAAAACAATCAATCCAATGCTTGTAGCGGCAAGGATGAAGGCGTAATTTGCGTAATCGTTCGTTGTTCGTTGTTCGTTGTTCGTTGCGGGATTGTTTGAAACAAAGCGGCAAAGCAGATAAATTGTGAAAATTGTCAGCAAACCGAAAATTGCAGAGCCTAAACGCGCCGAAAATTCGTTGACTCCGAAAATTTTATAAGCCGCAATTTCGAGCCAGTAAAGCAGTGCCGGTTTTTCAAACCAATTAAAACCGCCGAGCGTCGGCGTTATCCAGTCGCCGCGCTCAAACATTTCGCGCGCGACCTGGGCGTAGCGCGGCTCATCGGGTCCGACGAGCGGTAAGAATCCCAAGCCAAAGAAATAAATAAAAACAGTGGCAAGGGCAAAAAGAATTTGAAAAGTCTGAGTTTTGGTTTTGTTCATTAAACTCGCCGGAAAAAAGCAACAAATTTAAGAGTATTACCGAAATCAAAATGCGTTTCAAATTCACGTTTTGCATTTCTCGCGCTTCACAAGTGCGTGTTAAATTCGGGATTCGAGCAGAGAGACTTATGGATAATGACAATTTAGTAGTGAAGTTGTGCATAGAAGGTATGCAGGCTGAGGCGGAAGGTAAACCTGATGTTGCCCGCAAATTGTTCGAGCAGGCATGGGCTGCAAGACAGGATGATTTTGACGCTTGCGTGGCGGCGCATTATTTAGCTCGTCACCAGCAAAATCCGCAGGAAACATTCAATTGGAACAAAGAGGCATTAAGCCGCGCCGAGGCGCTGGATGATGACAGAGTTCAAGGATTTTATTCATCGCTTTATCTGAATTTGGGATATTCTTACGAGACATTAGGGAATCGCGTCGAAGCCAGAAGATATTACGAAATGGCGGCAGATAAACTGAATAATGTGCCTGAGGGAGGATACAAGGAAGTCGTGCGTAACGGTATCGAAGGCGGTTATAAGCGAACGGAGATGGTTGATGAATAAACGCCGCGCATAACAAACCGGCGGCGTGAATGCGAATCGCTGAGTTGTTATCAACAGATTTCTATCTTACTTATCTCGGTCTCGACCCGCGTCATCTCAACCGTAAAGCAAAAAACGGACTTTAATTTAAACGCTTTCGTCGCTGCCGACTGCGCGCCCGCCGGCTGTCCATGCTTCGCCGGTTCCCTTTGAGAGCAGCTTATCGCCGAAAGGATAGCCGCCGCGAGTGAAGCGCCAGTAGAAAGCCCAATACGTGCTAAAAGAGCGTTCGATAAACCAAAGCGGCGCGTAAAGAATTGTTGAAATTGGAAAAAAATCGGTCGCTCCGTCGTTTAAACCAAGAGCCGCTGTGAAAACGGCTCCGAGCGCAACCGTAAGAACGAATCCAATCGCGAAAGTGAATCCGCCAAGCAACCAAAACAAAACAAGAGCAACCGGCAAAAGCAGAAAAAACGCGGTTTTCGCGCGCATTATGAAATCTTCGTAGGCTTGACGCGGGCGTTGTTCTATCCATTTGCGAAAAGTCGCCGGGCGTTTTAAAACGAAAAAATCTCGCGCGTATTTAATTCGCGCATTTTTCAGGCGAAAATGCCTGACGATTTCCTCGTTATCGAACAGCACGTCGCCGTCGTAATGTCCGACGCGCCGCATCGCGCTGCGAGTGACGCCGAGCGTTCCGGTGTAATCGCCTTCACGAAGCCAGGCGCGATTAATCAACATTCTGGCGGCTTCCATTCGCGCCCAGAATGGTAAGGGCAGAAAATAATTTTGCGGGCGCACCATTTCGTAATCGGCGAGCAGGCGGCTCATTCTCTCGGCATCATCCGGCGTGTAACGAATGTCGTCGTCGGCAAGAATTACGCGCTCGTGCGCGGCGAGCGCGATTCCGGTGTGAATGCCGTTGACTTTGCCGTTTAAATATCGGTATTGCGGGTCAACCGTTTCGTGACGACAACGGTCGTTCCAAAGTTCGTCATAAGCATCGAAAATTTCGGCGGGAGAGCCGTCCACAACCAACACTTCGCAGCCGGAAGCGCGAAGCAAACCAAAATATCGCCGAAAATCTTCGGCTTCAACGCGGTCAAAACGAGTGCGCCGAATTGTCAGCAAATAAGTGCAATGCTCTGTGCCGTTTTCCGTTTCGGAAGGATTTCCGATGTTTTCATCTTCAGACATAAACGATTCTTTGAGTGAATAAATAGTTATTTCACGAAACCTTAGCGCAGACTGTACGCATTCGTACTACCTTGAACAGAGGATTTTTCTAAAATTAATTTATAAGAACAAGGCGGGAAATTTCGGTGCTGAATTTGACAGTCGAAAAAAATCCATACAAAAGTGCCGCCGCGCACAGTCATTATGCTGAATGGCGCGACGGAAAATTGACGAGCGCGCTCGCCGCGCCGCAAAAACTTCCGTCATTAGCCGCTGCGATTCACGACAAATTTCGGGCGCACGTTATAAATCAGGATTTCCCGTGCGTCGGAGCGAAAGCGGCGATCAACGGAAATTGTTATCGTTTCGGTTTTTACCGCCGAATGAATCAGCCTGCGACAACCGCGACGCTCGCGCACGATTTGTGGGAATACACGCGGGAACAGCCGCGTTTTAGAACCGATTATGCGACGTTTATTGCGACGTTCGCCGCGCCGATTGATTCGGACGAAGAAACCTGGGAACAGGTTCTCTGGGCGCAGCTTCAAAGTTTGCACGAGCTAGACAGCCGTTTTTACGATTGGAGCAAAACGGTCAGCAGCGACCCGGAAAGCGCGGAATTTTCGTTTAGCTTTGCCGAAACAGCGTTTTTCATCGTCGGTTTGCATCCGGCAAGCTCACGTCTGGCGCGGCGTTTTGCGTATCCGACGCTGGTTTTTAACGCTCACACACAATTTGAAAATCTGCGCCGGAAAAATAAATTCGAGCGGATGAAGGAAATTGTTCGTGAGCGCGATTTTAAATTGCAAGGCTCACTCAATCCGAATTTGAGCAATTTCGGTGAGCAAAGCGAAGCCCGTCAATATTCCGGTCGCGCGGTTGAAACGGATTGGAAATGCCCGTTTCACGCGCTTTTAAAGAAAACCGCAAATTCAGATGAGTGAAACAAAACAAACAAACGACGCGGTAAAGCGTTTTCATCTCGAACCGCAAACCGGCGTCGGTTTCACTTTGCAAAGCGGACAGCTTTTGAAAATCATTGATCCGAAAGGCGAGCAGGTTTCGGATTTAACCGCTTTTTCGCTTGCAGATAAGCGCGAATGGCTGTCTTCGGGGCGCACGATAGATTACGCCAACACGATTTATATCACAAAAGGTCATACGCTTTATTCAAACCGCAGCCGACCGATGTTTACCATCATTGAAGATACAGTTGGGCGGCACGATTTTTTGCTGACTCCGTGCAGCCCGGAAACTTTTCAAATTATTTATAACAATCACGAACCGCATCCAAGCTGTTTTGAAAATCTTTCGACAAATCTCGAAAAATTCGGCATCACGCCCGATATGATTCCGACCACGCTCAATGTTTTTATGAACGTCATTGTCAAACCGTCGGGCGAATTGCAAATTGATCCGCCGCCTTCGCGTGCCGGAGATTATTTGCTGCTGCGCGCCGAAATGGATTTGATTGTCGGCGTCACGGCTTGCTCGGCGGAAATGTCGAATAATTACAGCTTTAAACCGATTGACCTCGAAATCTACTAATAATTTGGGGCAAATTTAAGTTTTGGGTTTCGCTTCGGTTTGTGACATTCTGTGTAAAAATGAGCGAAACGAACCGAAAAATTAGAACTGCGGCAATCGGCGTCGGCAGTCTCGGACGACATCACGCCAGAGTTATGAAAGCTCTGGCGAACGAAGGCAAAACCGAATTCGTCGGCGTTTGCGACGCGAACGAAGAAACCGCGCGAACAATCGGCGCAGAACAAAATTGCGATTTTTACATTGATTGGCGCGACATTCTGGAAACTGTTGAGGCGGTTTCAATCGCCACACCGACTGAAACTCACGCTGAAATCGCCGTCGAATTTCTGCGGCGCGGCGTTCATTGTCTCGTCGAAAAACCGATTGCACGGACTCTCGCCGAAGCCGACCGGATAATTGATGCGGCGGCAAGATCGGGCGCAAAATTGATGGTCGGACAGCTCGAACGTTTTAATCCGGCGATTGTCGCTTTGCGCCCGCACGTGACAAAACCGCTTTATTTTGAGATTCATCGCATCTCGCCGTTTCCGGCGCGCTCCCTTGATGTTGACGTTGTTTTGGACGTGATGATTCACGATCTGGATATGATTTCGTGGTTTGTCGAATCGGGAATTGCCGAGATTCGCGCGGTCGGGATTCCGATTTTGACCGATAAGGTTGACGCTGCAAACGTCCGGCTCGAATTTCAAAACGGGACAGTAGCCAACATCACGGCGTCGCGCGTCGGCGCGGAAAAAATCCGCAAAATGCGTTTTTATCAGCCAAACGCTTACGTCGCGGTCGATTATGTAACGAAATATGCGGCGTTGACTTCGCTTGCGCCGGGCGCTGAAAATCCGCTGTTCGGAATCCGAATAAATCGTCTCGAAATCAACGATGTCGAACCGCTGCGCGCGGAAATCGAAGCGTTTGTTGATTCGATTTTAAAAGACAAAACGCCGCCCGTCACAGGCGAAGACGGACGCCAGGCTCTGAATTTGGCTTTGGGCGTTTTAGAAAAAATTGACGAACATCGCAACCGGCTGACTTTTTAACAATGAAAAGCGAAATAATTTCCTCGTTTTTAAGTGAACGAATCAAAGCCGGTGACTTTCCTTCGGCGGTTTATCTGGTTGCGGAAAAAGGTGAAATCAAATTTGCGGATGCTCTGGGTTTTGCAGTTAAAATCAGCGATCAGGAAATTTCCGCTCAGGGTGAAACGATTTACGATTTGGCGAGTCTGACCAAAGTGTTGGTTACGGGTTTGCTCTGCGCGAAATTGGTCGAGCGCGGCGAAATCAAATTAAACGATTCGATTTGCCGTTATTTACCCGGTTTTGACACGGCGGAAAAACGACATTTAAACGTGCGCGATTTGCTCGCGCACGTTTCCGGTTTTCCGGCTTGGAAGCCGTTTTATTTGCTCCGCAGCCGATTACAGGGAAACGATAAAATGGAAAATCCGAAAGCCGAAGCTCTGACGGCAATCGGATTGGAAGATTTGCAAAACGAGCGGCGCACCGTCGTTCGCTACAGCGATTTTAATTTTCTGACGCTGGGATTTCTGCTCGAACGAATTTGCGGAGCTGATTTGGCGGAAATCGCGCGGAATGAAATTTTTGCGCCTCTCAATCTCGAAAAAACCGCTTTTAATCCGACTGCGCCGCGCGAACAAATTGCCGCCTGCGAATTCGGCAACGAATACGAGATGCAAACTTGTCTGGAAATGGGTTATGAAATCCAAAATCCGCAGGCGATTTTTCGCAATCGTTTGATTTGGGGCGAAGTTCACGACGCTAATTGTTATTTCTTAGGCGGCGCGAGCGGACACGCCGGTTTGTTTTCCAGCGCGATGGAAGTTTTCAAAATCGCGCTTCAATTTCTGCCCGACACAACCGTTTTGCTCAAACCGGAAACGTGCAATTTGTTTAAAACCAATTTCACGAAAAATTTAAACGAAGCGCGTTCATTTGCTTTTGAGCTTGCCGCAACCCGAAATTCGACCGCGAGCGAGGTTTTGGCGAAAGACAGTTTCGGGCATTTAGGTTTCACCGGAACTTCGCTGTGGATCGAGCCGGAAAACGAACGGATTTTCGTTTTGCTGACCAATCGGACTCATCGTCCGCTGCCTTTTGTTAATATCAACTCAACGCGCAGGCGATTTCACGAGCTTGCAATCAGCGACATCAATGCGCTTTGAAAATTAATTGCAAGCGAAACCTATCGTTTTGCAGGCTCGCGCATCATAAAATTTGGATTCGACATTTCTCGATAAAAAAAGAGGCGAAAATGAAAATATTCTTGAGCTTGATGCTGATTGTCGGCGTTTTGTGTTTTTCCGCAGCCGCGCAATCGGGCGCGAATCGTCAAAGCGGCAACAACGGCAAACAAAAAAAGAATCAACCGCAAACAACCGCTGAAACGACGAACAGCGACGAAAAAGAAATTGAAAAAAACGACGCGACAGCCGAGGCAGGCGCAATTTCCGACGATGAAATTTTGCGCGTTGATACAAATTTGGTTACGGTTCCGGTGAGCGTTTCAGACCGCGACGGGCGTTACATTTTGAATTTGAAAAAAGAAGATTTTCAGATTTTAGAAAACGGAAAACCGCAGCAGATCGCTTATTTTGCTGCTTCGGAAGTTCCGTTTACAGTTGCGCTCGTGCTGGACGTTTCGTTTTCGACGCATTTTAAAATAGATGAAATCGAAACCGCCGCTTATCGTTTTGTGATGAATCTGCGCCCGGCGGACAAAGTAATGGTCGTTACATTCGACGACGAATATCACGTTTTGTCCGAGCCGACAAACGACCGCGAAACTCTGCGGCGCGCTATCAATGCCGCAAAAATCGGGCAGGGAACTGCGCTCTACGACTCGATGAGTTTTATTTTTGAGCGTTTCGCTCAAATTCCCGGTCGCAAAGCCGTTGTTTTGTTCACCGACGGAGTTGACACGACGAGCCGCAACTCAAACGATCTCAAAAATCTGCGCGAAGCTCAGGAACTCGACACGCTCGTTTACACGATTCACTATGACACTTACGAGGACGTGCAAAACGCTTCTCGAATGCCGCCCGTATTATCGCCGAATCCGGTTCCCGGCTCGCCCGTGCCGTTTCCGCAGCCCTCGCAGCGTCCGACAATTCCCGGAACGAATATTCCGCTGCCCTTGCCGCAGCGCCGCACCACAACTACTACAGGGCGCGATCCTAACGATCCTAATTATCCGCCGAATTATCCGGGACGCCGCGACCCGAATGATCCGCGAGACCCGAATGATCCGCGAAACCCAAATGACCCGAACAATCAAAGGGGAATTCTCGGCGGCGGAACAACATCGGCGGAATACCGGCGGGGCAAAGAATATCTGGAAAAATTATCCGCCAACACCGGCGGCAGATTTTATCAAGCCGACACTTACGGCAACCTGGGTTTGGCTTACGACAACATCGCCGAAGAATTGCGGCGGCAATACAGTCTCGGTTATTACCCGGCAACCGAAGGCAAACAGGGCGAAGAACGCCGAATTAAAGTGAAAGTAAATCGGGAAAAAGTCGCCGTTCGCGCCAAAGACGGCTACATTGTCGGAAAGAAAAAAGAAGCGGCGAAAAAGTAAATTTTAGAGCATAGGTTTTGAGGCATTTGCTACATTAAGTTTTATGCCGGAAACCGCGCTCGTTAAAGAAAACCAAGAAGCATCGGAAAATGTCGCATTTTCCGATGCTTTTAAATTTTGGGTGTGGCTCGGTTTTGTTTCCTTCGGCGGTCCGGCGGGGCAAATCGCGATTATGCACCGCGAGCTGGTTGAACGAAAAAAATGGATAACCGAAGAAAAATTTCTGCACGCCTTAAATTTTTGTATGCTGCTGCCCGGACCTGAAGCGCAGCAACTGGCGATTTACAGCGGCTGGCGTTTGCACGGAACTCTCGGCGGTGTCGTCGCAGGAGCATTTTTCGTCATTCCTTCGATTTTCGTTTTGCTCGTTTTGTCTTACGTTTACGCCGCTTACGGAAATCTGCCCGCGATTGCCGGGATTCTTGACGGATTAAAAGCGATTGTGCTGGCGATTGTCGTCGAAGCCGTTTTCAAAATCGGCAAAAAAGCTCTCAAAGGCTGGCTGCATTGGACGATTGCCGCCGCTGCTTTCGCCGCCATTTATTTTTTGCAAATTCCTTTCCCGCTAATTGTCGTTGCGGCGGCTCTCATCGGTTACTTGAGCTTGAAGCCTGAAAACAACGAGCAACGAACGACGAACAACGAGCAAAAAACTAAAATCGGACAAATAATTTTAGTTTTTCTGGGTTTATGGCTCGTTCCCCTGCTTGGCGCAATTGCGGTTTTCGGTTGGCAAAGTCTTCCGGTCAAAATTTATCTGTTTTTCACGCAGGCGGCATTTGTCACGTTTGGCGGAGCTTACGCGGTTTTGGCTTATGTCAATCAAGCGGCGGTAAATTCTTACGGCTGGATTACGACGGAGCAGGCAATTGACGGATTTGCGCTCGCGGAAACGACGCCGGGACCGCTGATAATGGTTTTGCAAAACGTCGGATTTATGGCGGGCTGGAACAATCCGCAGGATGGATTTTCGCCAACCTTTTTCGCCGTTGCGTGCGCTTTGCTGACGACCGTCGCCACGTTTTTGCCGTGCTTTTTCTTTATTTTCGCGTTTGCGCCGTTTATCGAGCGTTTGCAGGATAATCAAAAATTGAAATCCGCTTTGTCTGCGGTCACGGCGGCTGTCGTCGGCGTGATTTTGACGCTGGCTGTTTCGTTCGGGGCAGCGGTGATTTTTTCAGGCGGAAGCGTTAATTTTTTCGCCCTGCTGCTCGGAGCGGCGGCGTTTTTGGCTTTGTTTCGCTTTAAAATTAACGTTTTATGGCTGATCGCGGCGGGCGCATTTTTGGGATTATGTAAAGTTTTGTTAATAAGATAAATTTTGGCAAATCCTGGCGGCGAATGCTGCATCAAAGAGCCGAACCCTGTTCTCCCTAAAATCTGTAAAACCGGAGTAGCGAAAGATGAAAAGAATTGCCGCTGTATTGTTGTTGTTTTTAAGCGTTGCCGTCGTCGAGGTTTCAGCGCAATCGGGCAGAACTTCGCGCCCGCGCGTCGCTCCGCAAACAACCCCGCAAACCTCGGATCAAAATCAAACCGAAACGCCAGCGCCGAAAGCCGAGGCGCAGCCCAAAACCGCGCCCGTCACCGAAAAAGTCATCGGCGACGACGAAGACGTTTTAAAGGTTGAAACAAACTTGGTTACGATTCCGGTTTCGGTTTTTGACCGCAGCGGACGTTTCGTATCCGGCTTGCGGCAGCAGGATTTCAAAATTTTTGAAGATGGCAAAGAACAGGAAGTCGGTTATTTCGGCTCGACCGAACAACCCGTGACGGTTATTTTGGTGCTTGATACGAGTCGCTCGTTCAGATTGCGGATCGAACAGCTTCAGGAAGCGGCAATTTCTTTTGTTAATCAATTAAAACCGACGGATCGGGTGATGGTGATTGAATTTGACGCTGACATTAACGTTTTGTCGGAACTGACAAACGACCGCGCGAAATTGGCGCGCGCCATTCGCAAAACCGACTTTGGCGACGGCACCTCGATTTATAATACGGTTGATTATGTTTTGAAACGGCGTTTGCCGAAAATTGAAGGTCGCAAAGCGATTGTAATGTTTACCGACGGCGTTGACACCACTTCGTTTGAGTCCCGGAACCCAGCCACCGCTCAGAGCAATATTAGAGATGCCGAAGAATCGGAAGCACCGATTTATACGATTTATTACAACACCATTAACGACGATATGAACAACGATGGCGGAGGTTTGATGAGTTCGACGCTGCCGCCGTGGCTCGGTGATTCGTCAGGAAATCGGATGCCGGGAACTTCGCCGCGAGATTATGCCGAAGGCAAGCGCTACCTCGAAGAAATTACTCAAAAATCCGGCGGACGGCTTTACGATACGTCGCAAAACCGGAATTTAGAAGATACTTTTGCCGATGTCGCCGAAGAACTGAAACGTCAATACAACATTGGCTATTACCCGACCGAGGTTGGGCAAAAAGGTCAACGCAAACAATTGAAAGTGCGCGTTGAGCGCCCCGGAACCGTGGTGCGCGCGCGGGAAAGTTACGTAGTCGGCGAAGAACAGCAAACGACGGCAACAGAAGATAAACAGAGCAAGCGCAAATCTTAAATTTATTTCGGCTGAATTTAGAAAATTATCAACGCGCGGCTTAACTCGAAAAGCAATTTGAGCCGCGCGCGTCGTGGCATCTTTAATTGATGTTGCGCATCAAAACAAAAATTTCGGACAGCTCTCCCGGCAAATCCTGTCCAACGTAAACTCGGAGAAAAAAGATGAAACAGTTGTGTGTTTTGCTGGTCATTTTGGCTTTCGCAGGGGCAGCCGGGGTTTCGGCGCAAACGTCTTCGCCGACTCGACCGCGTATCGTTAAACCAACACCTACGCCGAAAACGCAAAAGCTGCCGCCGTTTTTGGGCGGCGCTGTCAACACCGAAAAACAGTCCGCACCGCAGACTTCTCCGAATGCGACCGCTTCACCCGTTGCGACGCCGCAAACTGCGCCGACGCTGCAAACATCGCGTTCAACAGAAAAATTGCCTTCCGCCTCAGCTTCTCCGACGCCAAACGCTTCCGCATCGGTGCCAACGGCAAATCAGAAAGACGGTGAAATTGCCGAAGATGACGAAGTTATTCGCATTGAGACAAACCTTGTCACGATTCCGGTTGCGGTCGTTGATCGCAATAATCGTTTCATTCCTGGGTTGCAGCAAGCTGATTTTCAGGTTTTTGAAGACGGCAAACCGCAGGAAATCGCTTATTTCGCCAACACCGAGCAGCCTTTTACAGTCGTTATGCTGATTGACGTGAGCAATTCAACGAGATTTAAAATCGAGGAGATACAAGACGCGGCGCTCGCTTTTATCCGAAATTTAAAGGAAAACGACCGCGTGATGGTCATCGGATTTAGCGAACAAGTTCAGGTATTGACCGAGCCGACGACTGACCGCAGCCGTATTGCGCGAGCCGTCCGCAGCTTACAATTCGGCAGCGGCACATCGCTTTACGACGCGGTTGATTATGTGTTGAATCGGCGCTTGGAAAGCATCGAAGGGCGCAAAGCCGTGGTTTTATTCAGCGACGGCGTAGATACGACTTCGCGCTTTTCCGATTATGAAGCCACAATCAGCGATTCGCAGGAAAGCGAAGCGGCTTTTTATTCGGTTCTCTACAATACCTACAACGATATGCAGCAGCCGGGATCAAATTATCCGAGCGGCGGCAGACGTTATCCGCGCCAAAACCGCCGCCCAACTTTCGGCGACATTCTTGGCACTATCCTGGGCGGCGGAACGATTGACATGGGCGGAAATACGGGCGGTGGGCGCGGAGGCAGAGGAACGAGCCGGGAAGAATATAAGCGCGGAGCGGAGTATATGCAGGATTTGTCCACAAGGTCGGGCGGGCGTTTTTATCAAGCCGACACAACTCAAAATCTCGACACCGCGTTTTACAACATCGCTCAGGAATTGCGGCAGCAATACAGTGTCGGTTATTACCCGGCGGAGGTCGGGCAAAAAGGTCAACGCAAACAAATAAAAGTGCGGGTTAACCGCACCGGCGCCGTTGTTCGCGCGCGCGACAGTTATGTTGTCGGCGAAGACCAAAAGCAAGCGCCGCCGCGACGAACTTTTAGTTTTTAAAATCAAACTTAAGCGAATTATAAATCGTTCTTGACCGAAATTGATTTTTATTGAGTGCAATCGGCGTTTTCGTTAAAGCTGCACCGGAAAAGATTCGGCGCGTTTTGCCGTGTGAAATCGAAAACGTTATGCCAGACTTTTGTTTTGCCGTAAGCCTCTTCAGTCCAACCTAATTTCCTGCGATTTCTCCAAACAAATTCGTAGGCTTCCGGCTCGTCTGCGCCTTGCAGATGTTGGGCTTCATGCAGCAGAATCATCGCTCGTTCGGTGTCGTCCTGCGGATATTTAAAAAAGCTCTCGTAAAGCGTCACGATTTGAAACGGAAAATTCGTCGCCGCGTAAGCGTCTTCGTGTCCGGTCGTTTCGTTGAGCCAATTGTCCGAAGCTCGAAACGCGACCGTCCGGCGCAGCAAAAACGTTTCGCGGTCAAAGCCCCGATCTTCAAGAATCTTGACGGCGCTCTCGACGGCAGTAGCTTGTTCAGACGATAACGGCTCGGCGCTTCGCAGCAGCGAAAAATAAACTCCGCACAAAATCGCGGCGGCAATCACGACCGCCGATAGAAACCGTTTCAAAAACCAAATCGCCGCCCGGTCGAGCTTGCGGCTCGTGTCGTCTTGAAAAGCAATGGAATTCCCGGTTTTAGAACCGAGGGCAAAGCCGCATCGGCGGCAGTTTTCATCGCTCGAAAAATTGACTAATCCGCATTCGGGGCATTTTTTATTCATCAGTGGGTGTACAAAGGAGTGAGATTTTTCTTGCCGGTTTTGCCGCGCTTGACGGCTAATCTCAAAATACGCTTAAAGGTGATTTTTTTCCGAAGTTTTTATTTACCAGCGGAAAGGCGAGACAGTTTTTGAGGAAGTTTAAGCCCGGTTAACAAATTAAACGAGAAATTAAGTCTTTTGTCCTATAGCGGACAGAGCAACCGCCACCGGGAATTTTATTATTATATCGAATGAAAAAACGAAATATTGCGGTCATCGGCGATTCGGCTGAAAGCTTGAGCGTCCTAAAAGAATTATTTGGTGAATTACAGGCTGATTTTCCAAGCGGGCGCACTTTCTTTAGAAACGGCGATAAAAAAGGCGGCAGACGTTAAATAAGGGAAGGAATAAAGTTTTATGCTTGCAATGAATTACCGCGGACCCCGGCGTGTCCGCATTGATCATAAACCCGAACCGGAGATACTGCATCCGCAGGATGCCGTCGTTCGGGTCACGCGCTCTTGTATTTGCGGCTCCGATCTGCATTTATACAACGGGTCAGTGCCGGATACACGAATCGGGATGACGTTCGGACACGAAGTCACCGGCGTGGTGGAAGAGATCGGACAAGACGTACAGAAATTAAAAGTCGGCGATCACATTCTGGTGCCTTTCAATATCGCCTGCGGAAAGTGTGTTTTCTGCCAGCAGGAGCTTTACGGGAATTGCCATGAATCAAATCCCCAAGCGACGGCGGTGGGCGGCATTTTCGGCTATTCGCATACGGGAGGCGGCTACGAGGGAGGACAAGCGGAATATCTCCGAGTTCCTTATGCGGACGTGAGTCCGACCGTAATTCCCGAAGGTATGGATCTGGATGATGCCGTGATGCTCACCGACGTAGTGCCGACCGGGTATCAGGCGGCGGAAATGGGCGGTATTCAGCCCGGCGATACGGTTGTGGTTTTCGGAGCCGGTCCGGTCGGAATTATGGCAGCCCGATGCGCCTGGCTCTTTGGTGCGGGGCGCGTCATTGTAATTGACCATCTGGAGTATCGTTTAGAGTTCGTGAAGAATTACGCTCCCGCCGAGGTTTATAACTACAAGGAATTGGACGATGTGGTCGTATTCCTTAAAAAGACTACCGGCTGGCTCGGAGCCGACGTTGTTATTGATGCGGTTGGCGCTGAAGCGACCGGCAGAGCGATGCAGACGCTGCTCGGCAAAACATTGCATATGGTCGGCGGCGCGGCGACTGCGCTGCACTGGGCGATCAACTCTGTGAAAAAGAGCGGGATTGTCTCAATCGTCGGTGTGTATGGACCGATTGACACTCTCGTCCCGATTGGCAATGTGGTGAATAAAGGTCTGACGATTCGGGCTAATCAGGCATCGGTGAAGCGGCTGTTGCCGCGACTGATCGAGCATGTGCAGAACGGAATTCTCGATCCGAAAGCCTTGATCACGCACCATATTCCTCTGGAAGAAGTTGCGGATGCATACCGAATGTTTTCAGCCAAGCTCGATAATTGCATCAAGCCGGTGCTGATTCCGCCGTCAGCCAGAATGTAGGAAGGAAATGCTATGGAAAATTTAGTTAAAAATACGGAAAATAAAGTTATAGACCCGGCGCAGGTCAAAGGCTGGGGCGTGGACGCCAATCCGAAAAACGACCCGACCTATCCGATGAAGAACCGCAACAATGGAGAACACGCGGGCTACAGTTGGGATCGCCCGCCTCAACAGGCAATCAACGTCGAGGTTCTGCATTCCAACGAGCGTCCGAACGTCTCAGCAACATTCGGGACTTCGACGCCGCCTGCGGGAGTTAGCGGCGTGATTCGCCGCGCCGCATTTAAATACAGCGAAAACAGCTACGGACATTGGCTGCCGCTGATGCTGGCAGATCGTGTGAATATGGTGGAAGGAGTTCTCGACGATCTTTCGTATGGACAAGTCCCCAATATCTTCGGAGAAATGGGTTGGAAGGCGGAGTGGAAACACAACAGAAAAAGTTTGGTGACGCGCGTTCTCGTCGGAACAATTATCGCTTCCGTTGCGGTCGCTTACCTGCGCCGCAATAGCGATGATTCCCAAGCAGAGAGACAACAGTAACCGGATGATTCAGTGTTGATTTCCGAGAATATCTTTTCAGGCTTGAGCCGATAATCAGTATCGTTTAGCGGATAATTGATTACCTCAGGGAACAAGATAAAACAGCAAGGATATTACGTAATATCCTTGCTGTTTTATCCACCGATTTGAGACGGGTTTTGAAACATAGATTAAATCGAAGTCATCCCGCTTCAATAAACATTTGATGATTGGATCTGCTTCACAATTTCATCAATACGAGGGACGTATTCTCCGTCTGTCGAGACCTGGATCGTAGGGACATTGAACTTCGGCGCTGTATAACTGGCTGGATGTAAAAATTCGCCTGTTTTCCTGTAATGAACAACACGATTATCGCTGTGATAAAACTCCCGGTTTGGATTCTCTAAGCCCCGTTGGAGATGGCGTCTTGCGGCAATTAGGTCATCAACAGAACATAAAACAATCATTGGTGAGGCTAATTCAAGTATCTTGGGCATCCTAGGCTCCCAAACCTTGTGCTGGAATGCCGCCTCTATGACAACAGAGATTTTACCCGCAAGATATTGATTCACTATTTCAAAGAAAAAGTCGGTGACCAGCCCATCTGTGTCTGCCGGTAGCTGGTCGTGTTTGACGCGGTAGGTGTTGACGTAGCCCTCTTTGATTTGATCGCGGCTGATGACCGGCATCCACAAATGTTCTCCAAGCTTCCTGGCAAGAGTGGTTTTTCCCGCTCCCGCCCTGCCGGTGACGATGATGCACTTTGGTTTTCTGTTCATGTGTCTGGATGCCCAACGTTTAAGCTCAGCGGGCTTCCGCTGCGGCGCATCGTTATACAGGGTTTTCAGCACCGAACTGCTTTCTGAGTTCGCTGAGCTTAATCACGCCCGCAATTCCGCCGTCTAAGTAATCTAAAGTTATCTCGTGATGCTTCCAGTCTTTGGATGCTACACAATCACGGATTATGATCACTTGGAAATCTCTTTGATAAGCGTCTATTGCCGCAGTGCGGATGCAGGCGTGAGTATTGACGCCTGCAAGAATCAGCGGGTCTGCTTCCAGCTCCTGAAGCAGTGACTCTAATGCTGTCCCGTAGAACATACTATATCTCTTTTTGACTATCTCGATGTCCGAATCATCACGCACCAACTCATCAAGAATACGTGCGCCCGGAGTATCCTTGATAAACATTCGGATATTCTCCCTTTTCATGTCCGAAAACGCATCGCTGAGATCGGACTCAAACTCCTGACGAACCCATATTACCGGCAATCCGTTTGCACGCGCTAAAGCCGTTAATTGGTTTATGGATGAACAAAGTGCTCCGCGCATCCGGTCAAGCTCGGCGTGACCGAAACAATCGTTAAGCATATCTATCACGAAAACAGCGGGGCGTCCCATCGTCCTTCCAAAATGTGGGGGCTGTAAACTATTTATTAACTCCAAAGCCGTTCATAATACCCGGATTTTATTTTGTTATCAACGGATTCACTTTTTTTGTCTCAAAAAAGGTGGGATATTGCTGCCCGATTCAAAATCGTCAATAAAACTGAAAATGAGTTTGTGAATTTACCGCGATTTTATTGAGATAACTTTTCCAAAACGAATCGGGCAACAGTATCCGTTCCTTTTTGAGACAAAAATAAATATAGCACCAAATTATTATGAAACACTCAAAGATTAAGATTGATGCATCTGTCGGCGGTTGGTGATAACCTAGAGAATAAAGAAAAAATGTTTTAAAATAACGATAATTTCATTCGAGGTTATAATCGAGGTTATAAAATGGCGAGCGAACAAAAAACAGATAATTTATCCGAATTTATTGCCGAAAACTTCGGCGCCAACGCGACC
>DASVQU010000188.1:0-25317 GCA_036388995.1 Pyrinomonadaceae bacterium
CAACAGCACAAACCGAACAAACTACTTTTGAAATCTGACCTTTTTTAGTTAAAGACGCAACCATATGGCTTTGTTCTTCATTGCAGTTCAAACACTGTTTGCTGACTAATTGTCCGATTGTATATGTTGCTTTTTCCATAAATTTGATTTTCTTATCGTTGTTTTCGCCTGCGTTCTTTAACGCCGAGCGAAAAAGCTGTTTTTTGAAATAAAGAAGCGGCTCCGGCAAATCATACCGCCAAAGCCGCTTTGGTTATTAACAGTTAAATATTTGAATTTTACCAGCGTGAACCGCCGCCTCCACCGCCGCCGCCATAGCCTCCGCGACCACCACCGCCGCCTCCGCCGCGGTTTCCACCACGACCGCCGCCACCGCCGCCGCCAAATCCGCCACCGCCGCGATTGCCGCCGCGACCACCACCGCCGCCGCCGCCGCGATCATCGCGCGGGCGTGCTTCGTTGACGTTCAGAGCGCGACCGTCAATTTCGGTGCCGTTAAATTGGCTGATTGCAGCCTGTGCTTCTTCGTCAGAAGACATTTCGACGAAACCGAAGCCGCGTGAAAAACCCGAATCGCGGTCAGTCACGACTTGCGCCGATTCGACAGTTCCGGCTTGTGAAAAAAGTTCTTGTAAATCATCGCCCGTAGTTTTGAACGAAAGATTTCCGACGTAAAGTTTTGTGGACATTAATAATTTCCTCTCTCCTGATTTTCTGGAGCGTCAACAGAAGTGTTTCTAACGATGTAACGTGCTTCAATGTAACGGTTGGCAACGAAGAACTTCAACGTTTGAATGCTCGCAAAGACCGAGCTGCTTCTTACAAATTTAAACCTGCCTAACTCTCGTTCCTATCCAAACGCTTCCACAAAACACTGAAAGGGAGCGAACAACCGTTGATAAAAGAGAGAAAGAATGTACGGTTTTAATAATGCCTCAAAACAGGGGCAGATGCAAGTGATCGCCGCATACCGTTAAATAGCTTACAGAGGCGACGCAATAAATGATAAATTTACGCGGCGAGAAGCGGACCCGCCGCTACCAGCTTTTTCTGTTGTGAATTGACAGTCAAATTCAAGCCTTCGAGCGTGCGTGCGCCGAGCAACATCAAATCGCCTTTTTCGGCAAATACGACTTCATCAACCGTGAAATATTTATCGTAACGAACAATCGCAAAGCCAACGCTGCGTGTAATAATTTGCCCGTTTGCCATTTTAAACTGCAAATCATTTTTCTCGCGCTCAATGCCGAGTTCTTCCAACGTTTTAGCCGAAACCCAAGTGTATTCGCTGCCGGTATCAACCAGCATTTTCGGCACGACGGCTGATTTTTCGCGTTTTATGACGTTCTCAATTTTGCAGCGTATCGTAAAAGTTCCCATCGTGTTTTACTCCCATTCAATCGTTGCGGGTGGTTTCGATGAAATATCATAAACGACGCGGTTAATTCCGCGAACTTCCGATGTAATTCTGGCTGAAACTCTCGCCAGAAATTCATGCGGCAGACGCGCCCAATCTGCCGTCATTCCATCGGTTGAGGTTACGGCGCGAAGTGCAAGCGTTTTTTCATAAGTGCGGAAATCGCCCATCACGCCGACGGTTTCAACCGGCAGCAAAACCGAAAACGCCTGCCACGTTTCGTTGTAAAGACCGGAAGATTTTAATTCCTGTTGAAAAATGCGGTCGGCTGATTGCAGAAGCTGCACTTTTTCCGGCGTGATTTCGCCCAAAATTCTGACCGCCAGACCGGGACCGGGAAACGGATGACGCTCTAAAATTTCCTGCGGCACGCCCAAATCTTTGCCGATCAGGCGCACTTCGTCTTTGAATAATTCGCGCAGCGGCTCAATCAATTTCAAATTCATTTTTCCAGGCAAACCGCCGACGTTATGATGGGTTTTGATTGTGACGGAAGCGCCGCGCAGACTGACGGATTCGATCACATCGGGATAAAGAGTTCCTTGCACGAGCCAGCGAACGTTGCCGATTTTGTGAGCTTCGCGGTCGAAAACTTCGATAAATGTCCGCCCGATGTTTTTGCGTTTTTGTTCGGGATCGGCGACGCCTTGCAAAACCGCGTAAAATTCTGCGGAAGCGTCAACGCCGCGCACGTTTAAATTCAGTTTTTCTTTGTAAAGCTGAAGAGTTTCTTCAAATTCATCGGCGCGCAGCAAGCCGTTGTTGACGAAAACGCAGGTTTGCCTGTTGCCGATTGCTTCGTGAACGAGCGTCGCCGCAACGGTCGAATCAACTCCGCCGCTCAAACCGCAGACGACAGAATCGGTTTCACCGACAGTTCGGCGAATTTTTTCGATTTCCTCTTTGATAAACGTTCCGGCAGTCCAATCGCCTTTGCAATCGCAAATTTCAAATATGAAATTTTTTAAGATTTCTTTGCCTTGCGGCGTGTGCGCGACTTCCGGGTGAAACTGCAAACCGTAAATTTTCCTTTCGTCAGATTCGATTGCCGTAATTAATTCGCCCGTCGTCGCCGTCACTTCAAAACCTGCGGGAGCAGCAAAAACGTGGTCGCCGTGACTCATCCAAACGTCCATTTCGCGCGGCAAATCGTGAAAGATTGCCGATTTGTCAGCCAAAACCTGCAAATGCGCCGCTCCGTATTCGCGTTTTGCGGAAGGCTCTACATTTCCATCGAATTCGAGCGCGACGAGCTGCATTCCATAGCAAATTCCCAAAATCGGCTGCTTGATTTTCTTGAAAAACTCCGCCGAAACTTTCGGCGCGTCCGAGTCATAAACCGAATTCGGTCCACCGGAAAGAATCACGCCTTTCGGATTTCTTTCCACAATTTTTTCAAGCGAATAATGAAACGGCACAATCTCGCAATAAACGCCTAACTCGCGCACACGACGGGCGATAAGCTGCGTGTATTGCGAGCCGAAATCGAGAATTAAAACAAGTTCGTGCTGCATTATAATTGTGAATTTAAGACAACTCTACCTTTATATTTTCCATTGATTTTCTCGAAACATCTCTTAATTTGAGAGCTGTTCGCATTTGTTGACTGATTTCTTCAACCTTTATTTCGTTTGGGATATAAACTAAAATGTTAGCAAAATCATTATCAGAAATGCTCGGAATTGTTGCACCAGTTCGGTACATAAAAACTTGTCTTAAGAACAGATCACTACGCAAATAAAATAGCAAGTAAAAAGAATCAATTTTAAACTCACGTAGGACACGAAAGCCATTTGTGCAAATGCAGCCGTTGTATTCTTCTGTAACTAATGCGGTGGCGTGTTTTTTTGTGCCAACTGAATTGCCTGCGACAGAGGTTATAATATCTCCTTTTTTTACTTCGTATGTTGCTCGGCTTGGTAGATCGTGTACAAAATAGTTTGTTGAGTTGATAATCTCGGAAGTCAGCGCATTAACGTCGGAGAGTTCGATATATTCAACACTTTCGTCGCTTTTTGATAATTTCTTACTTCTAGTTTTTAGAATTTCAGCGATTTCGCAAAGTTTTACGGCATTTTTATATTTTAATGCTGAAATCAATTCACGATTTTTTGGTAAATAGAAATCGTAACCGAATCTACCGTTTAAATTCTCTGAAGGCAAAATGAATGAAGAGCTTGCATCGTTCAAAATATTGGACTTAAATTTTTCGTAATCTGAAATTACTGAAGAAAAATCTTCATCAAGCAGATACTCGCCTTTTTCATCTTTAATGGAAATTCCAAATTGATCTTTTTTATAAAGCGTTGTTGCATTCTTGTTGCCTTGATACCCCAATTTGTTAATTCGGCTGAAAAATACTTTGTACGATTCTGAATTCTTTAATGTTTGTTTTTCGAGAAAAAGAATTGAAGTTTTGACTCCAGTTCCATAAGGAATAAAAGTTTCTTGAGGAAGATTAACTACAGCTAGAATTTTGGCATTTTGCTTAATAAAATAACGTAAGTATTCGAGTGAAGAATTCTCAAAATGACCATTAGGTAAAATGATTGCCATTCTGCCGTTTTCTCGCAACAACGAAAGGCATTTTTCGATAAAAAGAATTTCCGTAACTTGTCCAGTCAAAAGTTTGTTTGTCTTATAGAAACCCGCTCCATCAGTTGTCCACTTAAAGCCCAAACTATACTGTTTCAATATGTTCGAGTTTGTAATTTTGCCTAAAGTGCCGAAAGGTGGATTAGCAAAAACAATGTCAAAACCTTCTTTATCGGTAATCTTTTCGCTAAAGTGATTTAAATCAAAATTATTTGCCAGAGAGTTCGCACAAAACACATTTACTTGACCGTTTGCCTCTAATAAAAGCTGCATTCGAGCGATCTTTGCTATGCTTTTGTTAATGTCGAAGCCGAAAAGATTTTGGCTAATTATTTTGTTGGCATTCGCATCGGGAAAGCTTCTTCTCATAAAGCGAAGCGATGAGAGCAAAAAGCCGCCGCTTCCACAAGCCGGATCAATAATCGTTTCGTCAGGCTGCGGTTTTATCATATTGACGCAAAAGTCAACGACTGCGGAGGGCGTAAAAAATTGCCCGCTTTCGCCTTTTTCGTGATTTGCCAAAAATTTTTGAAATGCTAAACCTTTGCTATCATTGCAGGAATCAGTTAGAGATATGTGTTGAAGTTTATTAACTGTGTATGCGAGAGCGTTTGGTGAAAGTTTTACTTTTTCATTCAAATCAAAAACGTCAGCAAAGTTTTGTTTCGTCTGCTCAAACAATTCGCTAATTCTATGCAAAAATGATTCGACCTGAATACCTTTATTGGTAAGCTCAATTTCTTCCGAAGTAATAAAGAATTGCTTCGATTTAAGTCCTTCATCAGCGATTTTGACAAACAGCACACGCATTATTTCCTCGAGCGTTTGCTGCGGAGATAAACCGTCGTTTGCGTAAATATAATTGTGAATAACTTCAAAAACAGACAACAAATTGTCTGTTTTTTGAAGTTCAATGCCAAATAGCGGTGTCATATCAACCTCATTTTTAGGCAGCGTCTAAGTGTCAATATCATCGGCTTGGTCAATAGGTATAAAATTTCTGGTATCTTCTCGCATTTCTGATTCGAGAACGGCGTCATCGGGATTTAATGTTTCATAAATTTCATTTAAATCATTGCACCAATCTTTTGATAAATTCAAAGTTCCCCTATCATCAGCATCGAAAAATACAAAACCGATTATATAATTTTGTCGCAAATGTTTCGGATACTTACGAGACGATTCCAATCTTTTCGGATTTGCAAAAAAGAATTGATGTTCATTATATTTCAAAAAAATATCAACTGAGATTATATTGAATTCATTTATCCTTGGAGTTGCCTGCTCTCTTTCATTTGATTTCGATTTACCTGCGACAAAGTGTGTTTCCAAAACCTTGAGCTTACTTTCCAGGTAATTTAATCTTTCCGAAATCATTTCGCCGATTTTTTCGCGGGCGACATCTTGCAAAGATAATATGGCTTTAGATTTAGCGTTCTCTTTTTTTGGGTGTTTATACTTTTTAACATCTTCAAAATTGTATATGGTTTCGTTGTATTCATCTTGAAATTTAGGAAGGTTTTCACTCAACCAAGAAACTACTTGCGGCTCAACATTTTCTTCTTTGTCTATCCAATCAATCTTATCTGCATGTAAAATCAAAAAGCTTTTTAACTGATCGTAGTTATACAGTTTGTTCCATTTCTCTGAATTTGACTTAACGCCTTTTGACTCCAAAACGTACCAAAGAGAGTTTGTCGGCTTGCGAAAATAAAAATCGCCGTGATGGTTTGGATGCTTTCTGCCTTCCCATTTTTCTCTAATTCGCTTGACTTCAAAACCATAATCTTCCTGTAATTTCTTTTTAAGCAAGAGTTCTGTAATGGAGCCGCTTACATAGCCTTGAGCATTGGGGCTAAGTTTCAAGGCTTCTAAAAATATTTCTAAATTGGTTTTAAAAACTTCTGCGACAAAACGGGTTAATCTTTCTAAAATGCTCATAACTTCAAAGAGTAATTTTCAAATTGGGTTATAGCAAGTTTTAAAGCTTAGAAGCAAAATGTTGAGAATAATGCTTGACAGCTTTCTGCTTTGGCGCGTAGTTTCTTTTCTTGCCGAAGAACGGAGGCGCATCTCGGCTGGTGTCGGGCGCGGTCTTCAAAACCGTTTGTGAGACTGTGAGAGCAGGCTTAGGTGGGTTCGATTCCCACACGCCTCCGCCATTAACAAAGGCAAAAGTAAAAAGGCAGAAGGCAAAAATAAGCTTAATGCGCGACTGGATTGCACTTAATATGACGCCGGGCATCGGACCGAGAGCGGCAACAAAGCTGCTCGAAAGGTTTGGCTCTGCTGAAAGTGTGTTTAATGCGCGAAGACCGGAATTGGAAAGTCTTAGGCTGCGACCGGAAACGATTGAAAGCATCGTCAAAAACGAGTTTCACGATAAAGCCGCCGAAGAAATTGAAAAAGTCAGAGAAATGGGCGGCGATGTTTTGGTTTTGGACGACGGCGTTTATCCGCCTCTTTTGAGAGAAATCGCCGATCCGCCGATTGTTTTGTATGTGCGCGGCGATTGGATGAATTGTTTTGAAGCTCCGTGCGTCGGATTCGTCGGCTCGCGGAGGGCTTCGACTTACGGGCAGAACGCGGCGGAAATGCTGGCGCGCGATTTGGCGAGTCGCGGAGTTTGCATTGTTTCCGGTCTGGCGCGCGGAATTGATGCGGCGGCGCACCGCGCGGCAATCGAAGCAGGCGGGCGAACAATCGCCGTTTTGGGAACGGGGATCGGTGAAGTTTATCCGAAAGAGCATAAAAAACTGGTTGAGCAAATTTTGGAATCGGGCGGCGCGCTCTGTTCTCAGTTTCCGCTTGAAACGCCGCCGCTGCCGGAAAACTTTCCGTATCGGAATCGCGTGATTTCCGGTTTGAGCTTGGGTGTCGTCATCGTCGAGGCAACGGAGCGGAGCGGTTCGCTCATCACAGCGCGTCTTGCGATGGAACAAAACCGCGAAGTTTTTGCAGTGCCGGGAAACATTACGTCGCGCAACAGTTTCGGCACTAATTATTTGATCAAATCGGCGGGCGCGAAATTAATTCAAACCTGGCAGGACGTTGCCACTGAGCTGCCGAAAGAAGTCGCCGCGAATTTATTGCCGCCGGAGATTGAAAAAAATGCATCAAAGAAAGGTGAAATTAACCGAATTCCGGCGGATATGAGCACAGAAGAATCAGCAATTTGGACGATTCTTTCCGCTGATGAACCCACGCACATTGACGTTTTGCAAACCGGAAGTCAATTATCTTTCGGAGATTTAAACGCCGCTCTGCTGGGACTTGAAATGCGCGATTTGATTCGCGTTTTACCGGGTAGATGTTATGCCCGAAAAATTTAGCTTTAGCTTTTATAAAAATGAGTAAAAACCTCGTTATTGTCGAATCGCCCGCGAAGGCGAAAACAATTAATAAATATTTGGGAAGCGATTATAAAGTTCTCGCCTCGATTGGTCACATCAAAGATTTGCCGTCGAAAGGGCTTGGCGTTGATGTCGAACACGGTTTCGAGCCGACTTACGAATTAATTCCCGACGCGAAAAAACGCAACAACAAAAAGACTGTCGCGGATTTGAAAAAAGCTGCGAAAGAAGCCGACGCGATTTATCTCGCAGCCGATCCTGACCGCGAAGGCGAAGCGATTTGTCAGCATCTCGCCGAAGAAATCGTTCCAAAACGTCCGGCGAAACCCGTCTTTCGCGTGATGTTTAATGAAATCACCAAAAATGCGATTAAAGACGCTTTTAAAGAACCGAAACAAGTCAACAAAAATCTGGTTGATTCCCAGCAGGCGCGGCGTATTTTGGATAGATTAGTCGGCTACAAAGTCTCGCCGTTGTTGTGGAAAAACATTGGCGGTAAATTGTCTGCCGGTCGTGTGCAAACCGTTGCTTTGCGGCTTGTTGTCGAGCGCGAGCGCGAAATCGAGAATTTCGTTAAAACCGAATATTGGACGATTGCCGCCAATCTTTCCGGCAAATTGCCGCCCGCATTTGATGCGCGTCTTTATAAAATCGAAGACAAAACGGTTAAAACCGGCAATTTCGGTGAAGATTTAAAGAAAAACGAAGTTCACATTAAAGACGAAAAGACGGCAAGCTCTATTGTCGAAGAAGCCGGACGAGAAAATTTTGTTGTTGATTCGGTGACGACAAAAGAGCGCAAACGAAATCCTGTTCCGCCATTTATCACTTCGAAATTGCAGCAGGAAGCCGCGCGCAAAATAGGTTTTTCGGTTAAGCGCACAATGACGACGGCGCAAAAATTATATGAAGGCGTCGAAGTCGGTGCGGAAGGCTCGGTCGGTTTGATCACTTATATGCGAACCGATTCGACGCGCGTTTCAGATGCGGCTTTGAACGATGTGCGGGGATTTATCGGCGGAAATTTCGGCGATAAATATTTGCCCGAAAAGGCTGTTAATTATCGCTCGAAAAAAGGCGCGCAGGACGCGCACGAAGCCGTTCGCCCGACTGACGTTAATCGGACGCCCGAAGCTCTGGCAAAATTTTTGTCGGCTGACGAGTTGAAACTTTATCGTTTGATCTGGCAGCGTTTCGTCGCTTCGCAAATGATGCCCGCCGTTTTTGATCAGACGACGATTGACATTAAAGCCGGTCGTTTTACATTTCGCGCGACCGGCTCGGTTTTAAAATTCGACGGTTTTCTGAAAGTTTATCAGGAAGGGCGCGATGAAAAACCGCAGGACGAGAGCGAAGACGAAGATGCCGAACGCAATCTGCCGCGCGTCGAGCAGGGCGAGCAGTTAAAGTTAAATAAAATCACGCCCGAACAGCATTTTACCGAACCGCCGCCGCGTTATACGGAAGCGACTCTGGTTAAAGCTCTCGAAGAAAAGGGGATTGGGCGACCTTCGACTTACGCGGCGATTATGACGACGATTCAAGACCGTGAATATGTCGAAAAAGCTGAAGGCAAATTTCATCCGACGCCGCTCGGCACGACAGTTAACGATGTTCTAGTTACCAATTTCGACCGGATTTTTAACACCGCTTATACGGCGCGGATGGAAGAAGAGCTTGACGAGATCGAAGATGGCAAGCTCGGCTGGCGCGAGGCTTTGCAGGAATTTTACGAAAGATTTTCTCAAGAGCTGGTAAAAGCCGAAGCCAATTTAAAAAACGCAAAGCAGCAGGCGATTCCGACCGACGAAATTTGCGAAAAATGCGGCTCTCAGATGGTCATCAAATTCGGGCGTTTCGGTCAATTTTTGGCTTGTGCTAATTATCCCGAATGCAAAACGACGCGCGAAGTTTCGACCATGAAATCAAAGATCGCCGAAAACGGTCAATCGTCAGTAGTCAACGGTCAGACTAATGAACAAACAGCGGACGGCGAGCAACGAAAAACGGAGAGTGAAGTTGAGCCTTGCGAAAATTGCGGCAGGGAAATGGCTTTGAAAAAAGGTCGCTTCGGCTCGTTTTACGGCTGCACGGGTTATCCCGATTGCAAAAACATTCGGAAAATTGCTAAATCCGGTCAAGTCGAGCAAAAAGCTCCGCCGGTAGAATTGGACGAAATCTGCCCGCTTGACGGCGTAAAGCTGGTTCGGCGACAAGGGCGTTTCGGCGAATTTGTTTCCTGCTCAAACTACCCGAAATGCGAATACATCAAACGCGAAACAACGGGCGTTCCATGTTCGCGTGCGGGCTGCAAAGGTGAGATTGTCGTCAAAAAATCAAAACGCGGCAAGACGTTTTACGGTTGCTTTGAATATCCGAAATGCGATGTCGTGTTTTGGGATAAACCGGTCGCCGTGCCTTGCCCGCAGTGCAATGCGCCGTTTTTGCTGGAAAAAAACACGAAACAGGGAACTTTCCACGTTTGCGCGAACGAAAAATGCGATTATAAATCCGCAGTCGAAAACGCCGCTGCAAAACTGGATAAAGCCGATGAAATAACTTCCGTGTTTTAAGATTTATTTTGCGCGCTTCAAAAAATAAAAGGTGATAACGTAATTGTTATCACCTTTTATTTTTTGAATTACAAATCTTTTTTAATGTTTGACCGGCGGCAGTTTAACAATTGTCGCCTGCACCGATTTTTGAATTTGCAGATACATTTGCGTTTCGCGCGGAATCAGATAACGCCAATTTGCGCCGCCGCGCCGGATGTAACCGGGAAGTTTCGCGGGATTTGAATTATAACCCGCCGCCATCAGTTCGTAATCTTTCGCCAAATTGTTTTCGAGCGCGTAAATCACGTCCTGATTGGAGGACAAATCGTTCCAGGTATCCTGCATATAAAGCAGCATCGCTTGTGCGGCGTTGATGTGATCGCGCATTCCGACGACAAAATCGGGCGTTAGCGGAACGGTCGGGTGCATCGCTCGAACCATTCTGTAAGTCGGAGGAATCATTTGCGCAAGCCCGCCAGCGCCGGCGCTGCTGACGGCGAAGCGATAAGTGTTGCCTTCGTTTAAAGCGAATAGGGCTAGAATCTCGTCGTAAAGAGCCGTGCGCGATTCGTTTAAAAAGCGGAAATGGTCAACGTGTTCGATAACGGCTAAATCTTCAGCAGCCGAAATGACCTGCGGCGAGATGAATTTGTTGCGCTCGCGCAGTTTTTTCAACGCCGTTTCAAAAACCGTTCGCAAATAAAGCTGTCCGGCTTTTGAAACTTCGGGCGAGATAAGTGCCGGATGCGCCGAGGTGTAATAAGCCGTCTCGACAAACTGTCCGCCGCGCTCGACCGGATATTGCACGACAAGCGGAACATAAGGCTGCCCGTAGCTGTCAAAAACCGTGACCGCCGTGTTGACGCCATTGGCGCGAATCGTGCGGACTCGAAGCAGCTTGCCGAGCGACGAGGTGTAATAAACTTCTGATCCGAGTTTCAAAAACGTTTCTTTCGGAATTGCGATTGTATGCAGCGCCTGAGTTTTCGGGTCAACGGCGGCGAGCGTCACAGTCCAACTCGAAAGCAAACCAAGCGGGTCTTCAATCGAAGCCGTTTGCACCGGGCGCGACTGCAAAAAACGTTTTGCTTCGGCAACTCGCGTGCGAAATTGTCCGAAGGTCATCAAAGCTCTGTTCGCATTGGGCAGGGCAGCCGCATTCGGATTTACCGGCGGTGCGGCAATCGGTGCAGGCGTCGGACGCGGAGCAGCCGTTACCGGACTTGCTTGCGGAGTCGGCGATGGCGAAGCGTTTGGCTGAACGCCGCCGACTACAATTACGCGCTGCGGAGTCGCGGTCGGCGAAGTTTGCGGCGTCGGTGTTTCAGTCGGACGTGCAAAAGGCGTCGGCGATGTTTGCGGCGCGGCGCTGGAAACAACGCGCGGGCGTCGCATAAGCGCCGAGTCTGTTTGAGCGCCGGTTTGCGCCGCCGGCAGCAGCGTCGTCGAGAGCAGGATTAACGCGAAAAGAAAAACGGCTTTCATTGAAACTTTTACTAAAATGATGGAGATTACTGTTTGCGGGGAGAACCCGAAATCTAAGTTTTGCGACTAGCGCGATAAACAGATTCTCGCAAAAACCCAAAGGTTGTCAACCATTGCTAAACATTATCGAGAGTTTAAAATTGAATTATACAAAAGACGGAAAATCTAATTTTTAAAACAATTTTATGAAAAAGTTATTTGGAACGGACGGAATGCGCGGCGAAGCGGGACAATTTCCGCTCAATGCGGAAACCGTCAAAATTATCGGAGCATCACTTGCGCGTCAGTTTTCGGAAAAAAACGGCGGGAAAACGCCGAAATTTATCATCGGACGCGACACGCGCGAATCAGGCGCATGGCTGGAAGCGGCTTTTTGCGCAGGCACAATGTCGGAAGGCGCGACGATAATTTCCGCCGGAGTAATCACTACGCCCGGCGTCGCTTTTTTAACGCGCGACCGAAAGGCGGACGCAGGCGTAGTCATCAGTGCGTCGCACAATCCGTTTCACGATAACGGAATCAAAATCTTTTCTCCGTCAGGCAAAAAAATTGACGAAGCGACCGAGCGCCGAATTGAAACTGACATTGAAACGCAGAAACGCACAGATGCAGCGAACAACGAACAACGAACAACGAACAACGAACAACGAACAACCGACGAATTGCGAGAAATTTATCTGAATTATTTGGCTTCGGAGTTTCCGCGTTTATCGCTCACGGGTTTGAAAATGGTCGTAGATTGCGCAAACGGCGCGGCATCCGGTTTAGCGCCCAATTTGTTTGAAAGATTCGGCGCGACTGTAATGGCAATTTTCAATCAGCCGGACGGCAAAAACATCAATGCCGATTGCGGCTCGCTGCATCTCGAAAAATTGCAGGCGAAAGTTGCGGCGGAAAAAGCCGATTTCGGCGTCGCTTACGACGGCGACGCCGACCGCGCCTTGTTTGTTGACGAAAAAGGAAACATCGTCGACGGCGACGCCACGCTGTGGGCGATGGCTCTGCATTTGAGATCGCGCGGCGCGCTGGCGAAAAATCTGGTGGTGGCGACCGTGATGAGCAATCTCGGTTTGGAAATAGCTTTAAAAGGCGAAAAAATCGAATTAATCAGAACCGCAGTGGGAGACAAATACGTTTTGGATAAATTGCTCGAAACCGGCGCAGTAATCGGCGGCGAGCAATCCGGTCACATTATTTTTCCCCAAAAGAGCCTCGTCGGCGACGGAATGCTGACGACTCTCGCCTTGCTCGATGCGATGAAGAAAAACGCCGCGACGCTTTCGGAATTAACCAATGGTTTTGTTCGCTATCCGCAGATTTTAGTAAACGTTCGCGTCCGCGAAAAAGTCCCGTTTGAAGATGTGCCGGAAATTTGCGCCGAAGTTGAAACCATTGAAACTGCGCTCGGTGAACGCGGCAGACTGCTTCTGCGGTATTCGGGAACTGAGCCGCTTGCGCGCGTCATGATCGAAGGCGAAAAACAAGACGAAATTAACCGGCAAGCAAATGATTTGGCGAAAATTATTCGGGAAAAATTAGCGGATTAAAATATTTTGCAATTTTTGGTCTAGTCCGCTTGCATCTGAAAAAAAAGATGTGTATATTGACACTCAACCGAGATGGTTGGTGAATCCTCCGTCTCAAGTGGTTGCTGGGGTGAGGACAGTAGCCACGAATTGATGGGCGAGGCGCACTCCCACGCTGCTTCGCCCATTTACTTTTTTCCCTAAAATCCCGCAAACTTTTCTTCGTGGCGGAAATCAATTCTAAAATTATTAATATCGAATTCGAGCGCGTTTCCGATGAATACGAAATTCGCGTCGGCGCAGGTTTGCTCGACAACATCGGCGATTTTGCGAAAAATCTTTTGAGCGAAAAAACAGGCAGGATTTGTTTGTTTTCCAATCCAAAGGTTTACGGACTTTACGGCGAGCGCGCCGAGCTAAGTTTGGAAAATGCGGGTTTTGACGTTTCGGCGTTTTTGATGAAAGACGGCGAACGACATAAAAACCTGCGTTCGCTCGAAGCGGCGCTCGCGTTTTTTTCCGAACAAAAATTAACGCGCGTAGATGCGGTCGTCGCTTTGGGCGGCGGCGTGGTCGGCGATTTGGCTGGATTTGCCTCGGCGATTTATCTGCGCGGAATTCCTTTCGTCCAGGTTCCGACGACTTTGCTCGCGCAGATTGATTCATCGGTCGGCGGCAAAACCGGAATCAATTCGGCGACGGTGAAAAATTCAATCGGCGCGTTTTATCAACCGCGCGGCGTTTTGGTTGACATCGAAACTTTGCAGACTCTCGCGCCGCGCGAGCTTGCCGCCGGTTTTTACGAAGTCGTCAAACACGCCGCGCTTTCGGGCGAAAACCTTTTCGGGCAAACTCAAAACTTTCTGCAAAAATTTCCGCTCGAACAATCTCCCGAATTATTTGCCTGGAAAAACGCGGATTTTCTGACTGCGTTACAAGATTTGATTGCGGCAAACATCGCTTTTAAAGCCGAAATTGTTGCCGGAGACGAGCGCGAAACTGTCGGTCGAAACGACAATCGCTCAAGAAAAATCTTGAATTTCGGTCATACAATCGGTCACGCTTTGGAGCAATTGACCGGATATAAACAGCTAAAACACGGCGAAGCGGTAGCTTATGGAATGCGGGCGGCGGCGGATTTGTCAAAAAGACTTGGCAAATTAAATGAAAATGATATAAATTTGTTAAACGAGGTTTTGCTCTCGGTCGGCAAACTTCCCGAACTCAAAAACACGGCGTCGGAACAAGTCATTGCGGCGCTCGCTCACGACAAAAAAGCGGTCGGCGATTCTTTCAAATGGATTTTGCTTGAGAGAATCGGGCGCGCCGCAATTGTAGATAACAAAGAAATTCCGTCTGGATTTGTGCGCGATTCATTGCGAGTGATTTTGCGCGATTAAAACCGCCCCGAATTGGAGAATTAAAATGAAAAATTCACCTACGAAGCCTTTCCGCCGAAGTTCAGAACACGGCGGTGCAGGAGTCAAGTTTTTAATTATCGTTGTAGTTTTGTTTTTAATCGGTCACGCCGGTTACGTTTACATTCCCTCTGCTTATCAGTCTGAAGATTACAAGCAGCGAATGAACGAGCTGGTGACAAACGCTTTCGCAATGCCGAATTCGCCCCTCAACAGTCCCGAAGCGGTGAAGCAGCGTTTGCGGAGTTACGGCAACGATTACGGCGTCCCGGCAAACGCTTTGATAAAAGTTGAAAAATTGGATAACGGCGCGCTCAAAGCGCAGGTGAAGTTTTCAAAAGAAATTGATATTTTGCCGCTTCATTTATACAAATACAACTACGAGTTCGAACACATTGCGACGCCCAATGGTTTTCTCACCAAACAATAGAAGTTTATCGAGTTTGCCGAGTACGTTTTCTCTATGAACTCGGCAAACTTTTAAACCGCAAAAGCTGGGCGTTGGGTTCTGATTTTTGTGATTTGAGTTAGAGCTTCGGGCGCGTTGGCGAGCCAGGTTGAAGGACAAACCCCGCAGGTCGTACATTTTTCCACTGCCGGACACGGATGACTCGATTTCGCCGCTTGCGCTTTTTCGTGTTCGGTTTTCAAGAATTCAAACGAAAGCCCCGAATCAACAATTGACCAAGGCAGAAATTCTTCGTAAGAACGATCACGCGAAGTATGAAACGCCGCATCAATTCCGGTTTCACGCAAAGCGGCGTTTAAATCTCCTTTAAGACGCGCAGCGGCTTCGATAACCTTACCGATTCGACGGTCGCCGGAAGAAAACAAAGCCTGTTCGTGCGCAATTCTGGCAGACATCGCACGCACTTCGACATTCGGAATCCGCGACAGGTTTTTAGAGACAAATTTCAATCGCCGTTTTAATTCTCGCTCGTCGCAAATTGCGTCCCATTGCAGCGGCGTATTCGGTTTCGGGACAAAACCGTTCAGAGACGGAATAATTTTTCCGGCTCGCCCGTATTTTTTTCCGGCTTGCAGCATTCGGTCTTTGATTCGAGTGACAAGCTCGGTCATCGCTTCCAAATCTTCCTCAGTTTCGGTCGGCAGTCCGACCATCATATAAAGCTTGACGGTCAGCATTCCGCGGTCGAAAACCGCGCCGCAAATGTCAACAATTTCGTCGTTTGTCAGATTTTTATTGATGACGCGCCGCAATCTGTCCGAGCCTGTTTCCGGTGCGACGGCAATTTGCTGATCCCGCGATTCGACGAGAGCGTCGAGCAATTCTTCGGAAATCTGGTCTAAGCGCAAAGACGAAACTGAAATGCGATAATCCATTGCTCGTAACTCGCGCAAAATCGTCGAAATTTCCGGGTGATCGCAAACTGCGGTCGAAACCAAACCGATTTTGTTGGTTTTGCCGCGCCATTCGACGGCTTTCGCCAGAATGTCTTTCGCCGGAACAACTCGCGGCGGGTAATAATTATAACCAGCCCAGCAAAAACGACAGCCTTGCGAGCAGCCGCGCGAAATTTCCACGAGCAGGCGGTCGCCCATTTCGGCTTCCGGCGACCAAACGGCGGTTGAAGGACAGAAAACTTCCTGATTCATCAGGAAATCGGCTAATTCCGTTTCGCCGCGTTTTAAAGCGCGCCGCAAAGTTCCCTCTTTCGGATTTGTCGCCGCCAGCGCGCGCCCGACTCGCTGCGGAACACCGGCGGCTTTCGGCAGGTAATCTTTGACGGTTTCATCCGCATTGTAAACGACTTCATAAAGCGACGGAACATAAAAGCCTCGACCGATTTCAGCGAGATTTAAAAGAATGTCGTCTTTGTCGCCGCCTGTGAGAATTGTATCAACAAGCTGATAAGCGAGAATTTCGCCTTCGCCGACAGCGATTACGTCGGTAAAATCGGCAATCGGTTCGGGATTTAAAAACGAAGCCGCGCCGCCCATCACGACGAGCGGATGAAAATGATTTCTATCTTTCGACCACACGGGAATGCCGCTCATTTGCAGCATCCGCGCCATATTTAAATAATCGGTTTCAAACGAAATCGAGAAAGCGACGACATCGAAATCTCTGACCGGAGTTTGCGTTTCAAGCGAAAGCAATGTTGTGCGCGATTTCTCATACTCGCGCATTTCCGCATCATCGGGTAAAAACACGCGCTCGCACGAGACTTCGGGAATTTGATTAAAAAGCTCGTACATCGTGTGCAGACCGAGATTTGCCATTCCGATTGAATGCGTGTTCGGATAGCACAAAGCAATGCGAAGCCGGGCACCGCGCTTAAGCTGCCAGCCCGTTTCTTTTTCCAGCTTTCTTTTGTAACTTTCGATTATTCGTTTTGACATTAACCTTTAAATTATAAACTTTTAAGAGCTTATTGCTCCAATCTTTCTTCGACTTCTTTTGCGAGCGTGTTTTTATGTTTGATTTCAACTCGGAGCCGCCGATACAAACTCATAAATTGATTTGCCGTCCACGCGACGGCGAAAAAAGCCAAAACATAACCGCGCCAATCGTCAATCAGCAATTTAAATCCCGTAAAAATTAAAAGTCCGATTGTCACCCAATGGCTAAAACAATACTCGCAAGTGAAGACATAGTAAAACTTGCGCTGAAACAAATTAGGACAAGTTTTGCTTTTTTCGGTGCAATAATCGCGCGGCTCGCGGAAGATTTCTTCCTGTGTCACCGTCCACGAAATTGAACCGGCGACCAGACCTAAAATTAAAATCCAGAAAATTTGTTCCGCAATCGCCATTGAACAGGTTTTGATGCTTTATTCAAAGAGTTCGTCAACCGGCATTTTCCAGCCGGGCAAAACGGGTTCGGCGTCCGCCGCATCGCCGCGCCGAAATATGCGCGGCTCGTCCGCACGGTCGCGGCGATAAGACTTGATAACTTCGTCCGATTGCAAATCAACGTCCCAGACAATTTCGGTTCCGGCAGCAAAATAATCGGGGCGTTTTGCGGAGATTTCCTGTTCGGCTTTTTTGCCGTAATCGTTTTCACTGCGAACTTCAACCGCGAAAATGGGGGTGCCTTGCAAAAACTTCATTCCGGCTTTTTCACCGACAAAAAAACAAGCGTCCGGGCTAAACGATTTGCGATTCGGCAAGTCCACCAAAAAACCGATATTACCGCCAAAAGCTTTTCCACGCGCGGTTTGTTGCTGATAGATTTTTAAACTTATGGCAATATTTCCAGCAGCAATGCCGGGATCGCAACCTGCCGCCATAAATTTAACAACTTTTCCGTTAATGATTTCAGCCTTTTCTTTTGTGCGATAAAGCTCTTCAATCAATTCCTCGGTTGTTTTCGGTCCTTTTCGAGGCGCGGCGGTTTCGATTAGCATCGTCATCGGTTTTTTCTCCAGACGCAAATTTGCGGCTAAAAACAATTGTAACTTGCTTCCAGCCGCAAACCCAATATTTACAGAACTAATTTATCGTTGGTTGCCTTCGAGAAACGCCTTCAATTTGCGCGAGCGCGAAGGATGCCGCAGCTTTCTGAGCGCTTTGGCTTCGATCTGGCGAATGCGTTCGCGCGTGACGGCGAAATGCTGTCCGACTTCTTCCAAAGTGTGTTCCGAACCGGAATTTCCCAGACCGAAACGCATTTTGATGACTTTTTCCTCGCGCGGCGTGAGCGTCGCTAAAACTTCGTCCGTTATTTCCCGTAAATTCGTCGTTACAACCGCATCAGCCGGGTTTGCAATCGAGCGGTCTTCGATAAAATCGCCGAGATGCGAATCTTCTTCTTCGCCAATCGGAGTTTCGAGCGAAATCGGTTCTTGCGCGATTTTCAAAACTTTTCGCACTTTCGAAACCGGAATGTCCATTTTGCGCCCGATTTCTTCGCTCGTCGGTTCGCGCCCGAGTTCCTGAACAAGCGCGCGCGAAGTGCGAATGAGCTTGTTGATCGTTTCGATCATATGAACCGGAATACGAATCGTTCTGGCTTGGTCGGCGATGGCGCGCGTGATTGCCTGCCGAATCCACCACGTCGCGTAAGTCGAAAACTTGTAGCCGCGCCTCCATTCGAATTTATCAACCGCTTTCATCAAACCGATGTTGCCTTCCTGAATCAAATCCAGAAATTGTAAACCGCGATTGGTATATTTTTTGGCGATTGAAACGACGAGACGCAAGTTTGCTTCGACCAGCTCGCGTTTTGCCTGCCCGGTTTCACGCTCGCCGATCTCGATTGTTTGTAATGCGCGTTTGACTTCGACAGTCGGAATCGCATAGCGCTCTTCCATAGCGTGCAGTTTGTCTTTCGCCGCCGCCTGGCAGGCGCGCAAATCTTTTTCCAAATCGCCTTTGAGCGGGCGCTGTCCGAGACGCTCCTGACAGCGGCGAATTTCGCGTTCCGCGCCTAAAATTTCCTGATTTACTTTGCGAATCGAATTGATTAAACGCGCTTTTGCACGTTCGGTCATATTAAGGCGACCGATTTCCTGCGCGATTTCGATGCGTAGGCGCGCTATTTGACGTTTGATTCGCATCATTTTCTTGCTCGTTTTGCCTTTTTGAATTTTGGCTTCGGCGCGCAAATCTTCAAGCCTCTTTTGCGCTTGATCGTAAATCGAGCGGATGTTTTCGATGCCTTCAATCGTCCAGCGCAAATATTCGTCGGCTTTGTCTTCTTCGCCCGTCAACTCGGCTTGCTCGCTAAAGGTCACGATGTCGCGGATGCTCGCTTTTCCGGCTTGAAGCTGTTCGCCAATGCGAAGCAATTCTTCAACGGCAATCGGCGAACGCGAAATTGCTTTATGCGTTTTGATTTGCCCACGTTCGATTCGCTTTGCGATAGTGACTTCGCCTTCGCGCGTGAGCAGCGGCACGATGCCCATTTCGCGCAGATAAAGCCGAACCGGATCGTTTGTTTTGTCCAGAGCACCGGCGGAAAGGTCTAAATCCAAATCGTCTTCGTCGTCCAGATCGTCCTCGTCAACCGCCAGCTTCGCCGCTTTTTCGAGCAGCAGCGAATCTGTATCGCCGACGGCGATTCCGCCGCCTTCGATTTTTTGCAGCACGTCTTCGAGGTCTTCCGGCGAAACCATTCCTTCCGGCAATTCACGGTTCAAATCGTCGTAAGTTAAAAAATTCTTTTTATCCCTGCCGAGTTCCAGCAGGCGTTCCATCATATCGTCGCGGTCTTTTTCGTCCATAATATTGTATTAAAAGTACAAAACTTTGATTATAAAACAGAGAGGCGCGTTTACCGAAATCGAAAACGCGCTTTACTCTCCTAAATAGTTTACGCGCCTGAGAACATCGTTGTTTCAGCGCCGGAAAAACTGTCTAAATTACGCTATCGCCGTTTTAATGAATCTGAACGGGAAACGGCATAAACGAAAGGATAAAAACAATCAGCGTCAAAAAGGCAATCGCTTTGCGTTTCCGGTCGAGCGGGTGATCGAAAATCGGCGGCGGATGCGGAAAACGCAGCAAAATACCGAGCAGAATCGTAAAAACGAGCGTTCCCGGACTGCCGTACAATTGCCAGCCGAGAACGGTTAAAACCAACATTCCGACAAACGCGACGCGCCCGACTCCAAAATGCACTCGCTCGCCGAAAACCGAAAAAACAGCATGTCCGCCGTCGAGCTGTCCGGCGGGCAACAAATTTAAAGCCGTCACGAGCAAGCCGATCCAAGCAGCCGCGTAGAAAGGATTAATAACGCCCTGCGTCGGATCAACGCCCATCAATGCGCCCAAAAGTCTGGTCAAGAGCGGGTCTGTAAAAATTATACTGCCTTCGGTTGCGGCGACAGGAGGCGCAATCTGCATTGTCGCCAAACCCATAATCGCTACCGGAATCAAAACCGCAAAACCGGCGAGCGGACCGGCAACTCCGATGTCGAAAATCGCGCGCTGCGTCGGCATCGGCGATTGAATTTTAATCACCGCGCCGAGCGTTCCGGCAGGACTTAAAAACGGCAGCGGCAGAAAATAGGGAAGCGTTGATTTAACGCCGTAAATGCGGCAGGCAATATAGTGACCGAATTCGTGCGCGGTCAAAATCGCCAGCAGACAAATCGAAAACAGCAAGCCGTTGATAATAATCGCCGGATTTAAAGCGATTTCACGAAAGACAATGGCAAAGCCCTGAGAAAAAAAATATGGCGCAAAAAAAATGTAGTCGAAATAATTGGTCGGAACCGGAATTCTTTCCAGCACATTTATTTCTCCGAACGGAAAAACCAGTCCGGCAACGGTTGCGGAAAAAAATGTGAGAAGAAACAAAAAGCCGTGTCGAAACCAATCTTTGACGGACGGACGCAATTCTTCCGCAGTGTAAAACGGCTCGAAACCGTAATCCGAATAAAAGCTGTCTGCCATTAAATAAAACCCTTTTGACAGAATAAGCGACTGCAAACGTTTGCTCTCAGTTTGCAGTCGCTTTTCAACAAAATCAAAATAGATTGCTTTTCGTCAGATGCCTATTTTTTTCTCTTCGCTGTCTTGCTGCCGTTCGAGGGCTGTAAATCTTTGCCGGGTTTAAAGCGGATGGTTTTGCCGATTGGAATCGCTACTTCTTCGCCGGTTCGCGGGTTGCGACCGACTCCGCGTTTGCGGGGTTTGACGGTAAAAACGCCGAAACCGCGCAGCTCAATGCGCTCGCCGCGCACCAGAGAATCTTTCATCGCGCCGAAGAGCGCGTCAACAACTTGCTCGGCTTTTTGTTTCGGAACTCCGGTTTCATCAGCCAAACGATTAATTATATCGAGTTTTATCACTTTTATTTTTCTCCGTTTACAATATGGCGCGCCTAATTCGGTCAGGGAAGATTAATCCGGTTTGGCGCTTTTCAAGGATGATAAGAAGCCCGCGCAAAGACTGTCAAGTCGCTCGACAAGAAACATTTGCATCTGCAGCCGATGTTTTCGAGTACAATTAATTTAACAAAAAATTAAGGCGAACGAATTATGGCATTGGATTTAAGCATTTTGTTGCGATTAATTGTGGCAATCGTGTTGGCAGGGATTTTGGGCTGGGAGCGCGAGCGCGCCGGAAAATCAGCCGGAATCCGTACGCACATGCTCGTCGGTTTGAGCGCGGCGCTGTTTGTCGTCTTGGGCGAGCTGTTTATTTTGCGATTCCGCGACAACGATTTGCTGCGTTTCGACCCGATTCGCATTGTCGAAGCGGTCGTTACGGGAATTAGCTTTTTGGGCGCCGGAACGATTTTTGTCGCCAAAGAGAAAGAAGAAAAAGTGCAGGGATTAACAACAGCGGCTGCTATTTTAGCGACGGCGGCAATCGGTTTAATCGTTGGACTCGAACGCTATTTTTTAGCGACCGCCGCGACATTGATTATTTTCATCGTGCTTTATTCAATCAATTTTATTGAATTTAAAAACAAAAAGCCCGAATCGCAAAGCGAATAAAATACGGAACGAATTTTGCCAATCACAAAAACAAATTAAAACAAACGACCGAATTCAATACAGGAGACAGAAAAATGCTTTGGAAAGGCAGGCAGGGAAGTTCAAATATCGAGGATTTGCGCGGAATCGGCGGTAAAGGTTTGGCGCTCGGCGGCGGAGGCTGCGGCA
Source organism: Pyrinomonadaceae bacterium (assembly GCA_036388995.1). GTDB lineage: Bacteria > Acidobacteriota > Blastocatellia > Pyrinomonadales > Pyrinomonadaceae > JALZCH01. The sequence continues at coordinate 21,930 of DASVQU010000188.1, forward strand.
CGGTGATTGTGGTTGTTCTGGCTCTTTTGTTCGGCGTTGACCCGCAGAGATTGTTAAATCAACTGCCTGGTCAGGGGCAGGCTCCGACTCAGACGCAGCAACAGCGTTCGGGCGCGCCGGCTCAGCAAGACGACGAAATGAAACAATTTATTTCCGTTGTGCTTGCCGACACCGAAACCGTCTGGAGCGATATTTTGCCCAAACAAGCCGGTGTGCGTTATCGCAGACCGACACTGACTCTGTTCTCCGGCTCGGTAAGTTCGGCGTGTGGGCGCGCCAGCGCGGCGGTCGGACCGTTTTATTGTCCCGGCGATGAAAAGATTTACATTGATTTTTCGTTTTATCAAGAACTGAAAAGTCAGTTCAAAGCGCCCGGCGATTTCGCGCAGGCTTATGTTCTGGCGCACGAAGTCGGGCATCACATCCAAAACGTTTTGGGAACATCGGACAAGGTAACCGCCGCTCAGCAGCGTTCGCGCAGCGAAGCGCAATCGAATCAGCTTTCAGTCGCGCTCGAATTACAGGCGGATTGCTACGCCGGAGTTTTCGCTTATTACGAACAAAATAAAGGTTATCTCGAAGCCGGAGACATTCAGGAAGCTCTAACGGCAGCTTCGGCGGTCGGCGATGATAATATTCAAAAAATGAGTCAGGGCTATGTCGTGCCTGATTCATTTACGCACGGCTCTTCGCAGCAGCGCGCTTCGTGGTTTCAACGCGGTTTTCAAGCGGGCGATATGCGGCAATGCGACACTTTCCGCACTAGCAGCGGCGGTCGCGGCGGTGGATTTTAAAGTAAAATTTCTGTAATTTTCATTCACGGCTGGCTTTAATTGCTCATTCAAGGTACAAGAAAGAGTGGAAATCCTGTAATGTACAAAAAGCTGCAAAAAAAGAATGAAAATTTTACTTTACAATCCCGATAACGGTATCACTCGCAATTTTATGCCTCATCTTTGGATGTTTCTGCTACAAGCTCTAACGCCCAAAGAACACGAAGTTATCTTGATTGACGGCAATGCGAAAGCGATGAGCGAAGCCGATCTGGTCGAGTTTTGCCAAACAGAAAACATCGGTCTGGTCGGAATCGGCGCGATGACCAGAATGGTCGCCCGCGCTTATAAATTTGCGGATGCTCTGCGCGATGCCGGAATTAAAGTCGTGATGGGCGGACCGCACGTTACCGAATGCCCGGATGAAGCGCTCGGAAAAGACGGCGGTAAACGCCATGCCGACGCGGTTGCTTTGGGCGAAGCCGACGAAACCTGGGGATTAATCGTTGCTGACGCGGCAAACAATTGTCTGAAAGAAGTTTACCAGCCGGAAACCGACGCCAAAGGAGTTGATAAAAAACCTTCTCTCCAGCCTTATCCGCATATTCCCTGGGAAACTCTGGATTTAGACCAGTTCAGTCTCGTGCCGCAATTTTTGCGCCCGCATTTGGCGAAAATGGGCGCGGGATGGGGCAGTTTTCACGTTGTTCCGGTCGAAACCGGACGCGGCTGTCCTTACGGCTGCGAGTTTTGCACTGTGACGGGATTTTTTGGCGACTCGATTCGCTTTCGCACAAACGAATCGGTGGTCGAAGAACTCTTGCGTTTAAAAACGCGCGCTCGCCGCGAAAAAGGTCAGATGGCGGTTTTCTTTATTGACGATAATCTCGCCATCAACATCAAGCGTCTGAAATCTCTCTTGAAAGACATTATCGCCGCCGAAGCGCAATTGCCGTGGGTGGCGCAGATCAGCGCAAATTTGCTGATGAAAGACGAAGAATTGATTGATTTAATCGCCGAAGCGGGCGGCAAATGGATTTTTATCGGAATGGAATCAATTGATCCGGCGAATATGGCTGACGTTAACAAAAATTTCTCACGCCCATCGGATTACAAAACCGTTCTCGACCGACTCGCCCAGCGCAATATTTACGCGATTACATCGTTTATTTTCGGAATGGACAACGACACGCCCGGAGTCGCCGCGCGAACGCTCGAACAAATCGAATCGTGGCAGCCCGGTCTTCCGGTTTTCGGACAATTAACGCCGTTTCCTTCGACGCCGCTTTACACTCGTCTCGAAAAAGCGGGACGCCTCGACCGACCGAAACACTGGCTCGATTTCGCGCCGTTCGTGATGGCGCATAATCCTTTGAAAATGACGATTGAGGAAGCCAAAGAGGAAACTTTTCAGGCTTGGGCGCGCTCGTACAGCCCCGAAAGAAACGCTGAAGTGATTGAATTTCTCAAAGACAAACCGATTGGTTATCGAATCAGCCATCTGGTATCGCGGCTATTCTTTCGCGGAATTTATTTTCCGCAAATGAACAAACGCGATTGGGCGAAAGTGCTGTTTCAAAACCGCCGAATACTTTTTAATTTGACGAAAGAAGGCGCGCAATTGTGGCGAGCGGCGCGTAAGCGGCAAAAGACCGAAAATCTTTCCGAAGCCGATTTAATCTCGCGGTAATTCAGGGTTGAAACGGCTTGCCGTAAAGTTGTTGATAAACCCAGCCGAGAACGCGAGCTTCCGCCGTACAGAGCGTGAAGAGCCAGCAGGCTGTTAAATACAATCTCTTCTCGATTGTCGAAGGAATCAGCGCAGCTTCGTCGAGCGGCGATTCGTGTCGTTCGACGGAAAATTTATAATCCTGAATTATTTGATCGCGGGTTTCGTTCGCCTGCTGCAAAGCGCCGAGCAATTCCGAAACCCATTCGCGCAAATCCGCTTCCGAGTTGTTTTCGCCCAAAGCCTGAAAAATTCCGATTGCCATCCGGTCTTCGGCGCTCGGAAACGGATAAACCTCCTCGCCGAATTTCCGTGAATCTTCCTGTTTCCACTGAAAAAGCTGTTCGTTATGCGGATGCCGAATCGCCGCCACGCGCTCGTCGTAATTCAAAAACCACTCAATCACATCGGCGAGCGATTCATTTGTCGGCGAGCCGTCCGGCGCGATCACCAGCGCGGGCGGTTGATTTGTTGCGGCTTCGGGCATAATTATTAATCTCTAAGCGGCTATTTCTTCAATCTCCTGTTTATTACTCGATTTTTCCAATCTCGAAATTATATCCAACAGCGTTCGCCGCATCGTTTCATGTTTTTCAATTTCATTATAAAGTTCGGGCGTTTCGATTTTGTTGATATGTTTTTCAAGTTTTTGGTACTGCGGCAAATCTTCAAAAAATGATTTGGCAAGAAGGTCGGCAGCTTCTTTTCGCTTCTTTTCATTCCAATGCAAAATGCGCTTTCCCCAACTGCAAAATCCGGCAACGGTTGAAAAATACAATGTAAGCTGAGCCGCAAAATCTTCGTCGGCTTCAAAGGAATCTTGCAGTCTGCGGCAGTCTTGATACGGAAACGGTGAAGACAAATCTTCTGCGTAAAGCCGCTGGAT
>DASVQU010000189.1:0-56816 GCA_036388995.1 Pyrinomonadaceae bacterium
CGCGAGCCTTGCGATAACAATAATCCGACGACCTTTCCGGCAGAATCTTTCTCAAATGAAATATTCGCTTTAACATCAGGCATTGTAAACTGTGTTTCCGAAACAGCTTCAATCGCGAGTTTAGGTTGTCCCGTCAGTTGCCCGAATAGTTTATCGCCCTCTCTTGTAATTGTCAGCACTAATTTCGGAGTGACTTGATAATCGCCTACATACGCGTCGAAGCCGGAGGCATCGATTTTTGTTTCTTTGCCTTCAAGCTGTTTTACGATTCGCAAAGCGTTTGCGTTTTGGGGATCAAGCTCGACTGCTTTTTTGTAATTCGCTAATGCCAGATCTTTTTGATTGTCTGCGAGATAGGCTTCGCCGAGAGTGTCATAAACGTTTGCCGATTTTGGAAACATTTCAGCGTTAAGCTTGAAAATCTCAATCGCGTCTTTTGTGCGTTTCATACCTAAAAGCTGGTAACCGAATGTATTCAGTTCGGTTTCCGAGAAATCGTATGTCGGAGAATTTTCAGCTTTCAGTTTTCGATATTCGGCGACGGCTGATGCGATGTCTTGTTCAATCGCTGTTTTGTAAAGCGTTTCGGTAATCGATTTTTTCGGATCATCGTAAGGCTGCCCGTTAAGGATGCCAAGAATCGAATTCGTGATCTTCGGGAGATTTAGTGCATTACTCCCATTATCAAGAATAATCACGGTTTGACGTTTCTCGACCGCCCTCGAAATTAAAGAGGCAAAACCATTAACCCCTGCGCCGCCGTGCCAGATAATCTTCGTTTTCTGGTTTGATTTTCCCAACGATTGATCGGTTATACGGATTCCGTAGCCGTATTCCCCAAGTCCGGGAGTGAACATCAGTTTCTTGCTGTCCAATGACAGAACTTTGTCTTCATAAAGCGACTGATCCCATTTAAAAAGGTCTTCAACAGTCGAATACATCGAACCTGCCGCGTATGGAATCGACATATCGATATATGGGGCATTTACATAACCGACAGGCTTTTTTTCATAACTGCTTGCGTGCTTTTCAAGGATCGATGAGTTATGGGCGTAACCGGAATTTGTCATCCCAAGCGGTTTAAGAATGCGCTCCTGCAAAACCGTTTCGTAAGTCTTTCCGGTAACTTTTTCGATAATTGCACCAAGAATAGAGTAACCACCATTGCTGTACCGGTATTTCGATCCCGGTTCAAATTCAAGATCGTCGCTCGCAAATTTTTTGACGAAATCCGCAACCCCGTACCGAGCGCGGCTGATTTCAGCAGAAAAGTTCGGACGAGCTGAATACTCCGGAATCCCGGAAGTATGATTAAGTAATTGGTGAATGGTAACTTTTCCGCCCGTATCTTTTCGATAATCGGTCAGATAATCAGTAATTTTGCCGTCGAGCTTGATTTTGCCTTCTTCGACAAGCTGCAAAACGAGCGCGGCGGTAAATTGTTTAGTTATGGAAGCGATGCGGAATTTGGTGTCCGGCTGGTTCGGAATATTCCATTCCATATTCGCCATTCCGAAGCCTTTTTTGTAGATGACCTTGCCGTTTTCAGCGACTAAAATCGAGCCGCTAAATTGCCGGTAGTCGTGATACTGTTTCACAAGCGCATCAATTTTCTTCACCCTTTGCTGTGCGAATGCGTTTGTTGCGGTCATGAATGCGATGATAAATAAAGTAAATAGTATTGCAGTTTTCATTGTGATTTTCTCCGATGAAATTTGGATTAAACTTCTTAAGTTTCCAAATCAGATTATCGAAATAGAATCGGCGAAAATAGAATGAAATTTGCCTTGATGGGAATTTTGATCGAAGATTATATTTTTTTATAGTTATTCGGCAGGAATCCGGTAAGTTGTTTGAAGGTGCGAATAAAATGGCTTTGGTCTGAAAAACCGCACTCAGCCGCAATCTCAGTCAGAGAAAAGCGTGAAACTTTAAGGAAATAAAGAGATTTTTCAATTTTGAGTCTTCGCATATACTCGCCGAAAGTGCAGGAAAAATATTTTGGAAAATGCTTGGATATGCTTATCGGATGAACACCGGCAGCTTCGGATAAATCTTTTAGAGTGAGCGGCTCGTTCCATCTGTCACGGGTTAATTCCGCGACCGTTTTTATCCACCGCGGACGAGTGTTTTTGGAATAGGATTTAAGATTTGCATGAATTAAGTTAAGCAACAGCATCTTTATCGAAGAATCCGAAAAAACGTCTTCAGAAACCAGTTCTTTGTAAATTTTGAGCATGATAAATTTCGCATGCGGATTTCTGTCAACTGCTGAATTAATTTCCGCTTCCGTCGCCAGATTTTCCTGCAAAAATTCATGTTCGATTATTAAGTTAATGCTTTTTGTAGGAAACGATTCGATGATGGTTTCATGAGGCTCACCCGCGTGAAAGAACATCAGTTCTCCGGGCAATCGTTCAGTTTCCCATTTCTCCCGTTTATCCAAAACGCCGCCTTGCAGCACAAAATTTACGTGCGAGTTTTCATGATAATGCCTTGCTGCGGCTGCGGTTTGCTTTCGAAATGTCTGCGCGCCGACAATTACGCCTTCAGTTCGCAATCTATCAAACACGTTTACTGAATATGCCTCTTTTTCTAAAGCTATCATTATTGTAAATCATTAAAGCTCAAAACGAGCTTTCACAACAAATTCTAATAATCGTTCAGGTAATCGCTTATCTTTTCGTCGAGCTTGATTTTGTCTTCAATGCGGTTTTCTCCGGTGAAATTAGAACTGATCTCGCGGGATTCTCAACCAGGTTAAAATTCAAACTCAGGATTTGCTGAATGTCCGACTAATTGGCGTTACGGAACCATCTATATTTTTGTTCCGTAAAATGTATAAAATCCAAATGTTTGCTCAAGCTTAATGTCTATTTCTCTATCGACAAAGCTCGATTCTTCTTGAGAGTTTCATTACCGCATTACAATAGAAAACTTGGCGGCGCGCCTTGACCGCATTGCCCCGAAAGATTGCTAAGGCGCGCCGCCAAACTATTATTCACATAATTCAATCGGACTGTTTAAAGATTCACTTTTTCGTTTTCGCCCGGATGAAACGGCGTTCCGGTAACGGCGGCTTTCGCCATTCCGATTAAATGAACGACGACGCTGTTCGGGCTGTCCCAATATTCGGCTTGCGAAACTTTAATATTGAGCAAACAGATTTGCGGATCGTCGAGTCCTTCGGGAAACCAGGCTGTGTAAGCAGGATTCCACAATTCTTGCATTTTTTGGCGGTCGCGGCTGACAATAGCCGCGCCGGACATCGAAATATAATGCTGTTTGTCCGGGCGCGCGAACGAGACGCAAACTTGATGTTCCTGCTCGATCTCGTCAACTTTCGGCGAATCTTTTTTCGTGAAAAACCACAGCTCGCCGTCAAATTCGTTTTTCGGCACAGCCATCGGACGCGCTCGCAGGCTGCCGTCTTCGTGCAGCGTAGTCAGCATTGCAAATTGAATGTCTTCGATTAATTCTGCCAGCTTTTTAATATTTTCTTCGCGTGTCGGCATAAAAACTCCCCTTGTCTAAATTTTTGCACGATTAAAATACAAATCGAGCATTTCGATTTATTTATTCAATTCGAGTGCCAGAAGGTTTTCCGCCGCTTGATTGCCGTGCCGGACCGCGTCCGGCACGCCGACGCCGTCAATCGCTGTTGTCGCAAGTTGCAGGGCTGATATTTCTGCGAGAAGCTTTTTGATTTTACGGGCTTTTTCCAAATGCCCGACCGCGTATTGCGGCATTGAGTTGCGCCAGCGCACGATTTCCGCGAACAGCGGTTCACCCTTTAAACCCAATAAATTTCGCAAATCGTTTAACACGCCGCGAAGCATTTCGTCATCCGCCAAATCAAACATTTCCGGCTGCAACGCCCCGCCGACAAAAGCGCGGAGCAAAACGGAGTTTTCCGGCGCGCGACCCGCAAATTTGACGCTCGAAAATGTGCAAGCCATCAGCGTTCGGCGTTCGACAAACGGCACGACAAAACCGAAACCGTCGAGCGCATGTCCAATTTGCTCGCGGCGAAAAGCGAGATTGACGGTCGCCGATGAAGCGTGTTCGATTTCTCTTAATTCATTTGAAAGGGCGGGGAATTGATTTTTTAATAATTCGGCAATTAGGTGCGCAGGCAAAGCCAAAATTACCGCTTCGGCTGAAAACGTTTCTTGTTCGGTTTCAACTTTCCATAGACGTTGAGATTCGTCGAATCTCAACGTCTGTGCGCTCGTTCCAAGCCGAATTACATTTTCGGGAATTTGTTTTTCAAGCGCGTCAATCAAAGTCTGCATTCCGTTTTTAAACGACAAAAACAAACTGTAACGCGCGCCGCTCGTGCCGATTTTGGATTTTGGATTTTGGATTTTGGATTTTTCCTGCAACCCTTTAATTACGCTTCCAAATTGCTCTTCGAGTTCGAGAAAACGCGGCTGCGTCGCACGAAGCGAAAGTTTTTCGGGATCGGCAGTGTAAATTCCGCCAATCATCGGCTGCGCAATTCTTTCGAGCGCTTCTTCGCCAAACCTGCGGCGGACAAAATCAGCCAGAGATTCATCGCTTTCCGGCGCGGCAGGCGGCAAAAAACGCTCGTTTGCAAGCCGCGCTTTTCCCCGCAAGCTCAAGATTTCAGATTTAAAAAACGCTTCAATATTTGCCGGAGCAATTAAATGAAAACCTTCCGGCACCGCGCGAAGCTTGTTTTCGCGTACTAAAAAGCTGCGGCGGTTTTGGTCGTTAGTCGGTAAAAGCTCGTTTTCGATTCCGAGTTTTTTTGACAATTCCAAAACTTCCGGTTTTTCCGACAAAAAAGCGTCCGGTCCGGCTTCCAGCAAGAAATCGTCGCGCTTTGTTGTTTTGACGATTCCGCCCAAACGCTTTCCGGCTTCGAGCAAAACAAAATCGCCGCTGAATTCACCTGCCTTTTTAAACTCCGCAAGGCGGAAAGCTGCTGAAAGACCGCTCACGCCGCCGCCAATAATTACGATTCTCTTCATCTTAAAATGAGGCAGCAATTCGCCGGGCAAAAATCCTCTTTCGCCCCAAGAACTCCTAAAAATCTGCGCTCGCGGTTTTCGATTCTTTCCAGAATCAATTCTCGAATCATTTCAATAAATTTTGGATTTGTCCCGACGGTTTCTGAACGCTCGAAATTAATTTCCAAATTTGCGGCTGTTTCGCGCGCCTGTGTGTCCAAATCGAAAACGACTTCCTGATGATCCGAGAGAAAACCGATTGGATGAACGACGACCGACGCAGGCTTGCGCTCGCGCAGGAAATCGTTGATGTCAGGTTCGAGCCACGGAACTTGCGGCGCTCCGCTGCGGCTTTGAAAAGCTAAATTCCAATCTGCGCGCCCGACTTTTCCGGCGACAAGACGGCAGGTTTCCTTTAACTGCTTGACGTAATCGCAGCCGTTTGCCATTGAAAGCGGCAAACTGTGAGCGGTGAAAATGATTTCGGCGTTTTCAAGTTTGTCTAATTTTTTTTGCAGATTTTCGGCGTTGGCTTCGATGAAAAGAGGATGATTATAAAACGGGCGGATTTTATGGATTTCGATTTCCGTCGCTTCCGCCTCGTTTTTCGCCGCTTCGATATTTTCGCGGTATTGTCGGCAGCCCGAATAAGAACTGTAAGCCGAGGTGACAAAAGCCAGCGCGCGTTTTACGCCGTCGCGTTTCATTTCCGCGATTGCTTCGGTCAAAAACGGACGCCAGTTGCGGTTTCCCCAATAAATCGGCAAGTTTAAATTGATTTCCGCCAGAGATTTTTCGAGCGCGCCGATCATCGCTTTGTTTTGCTCGTTCAAAGGCGAGCGTCCGCCGAACATTTGATAATTTTCGGCGACTTCCATCAGCCGCTCGTCCGGCACGCCGCGACCGCGCACGACGTTTCGCAAAAACGGCAAAACTTCTTCCGGCTTTTCCGGCGCGCCGAATGAGACAAATAAGATTGCTTCGTAATTCACGTAAAATTGAACCGCCGAGACGCAGAGACGCAGAGTTTAGAAAAAGAATTTGAGACAATAGAATAAAAACTTTTGTTTCTTTCTCGGCGTCTCTGCGTCTCTGCGGCGAAGATCATCTGGTACTAACTTCGTGAACGAAATCAACCAATGCTATTACGTTATTCATTGGCGTTTCGGGTAAAATTCCGTGTCCGAGATTGAAAATGTGACCATTTCTGCCAGCCGCCTGTTCCAAAATTCTGCGGGCTTTTTCCAGCAAAATTTCGCGCGGCGCGAACAATTGAACAGGGTCTAAATTTCCCATCGCGGCTTTGTCAAAACCGATTGTCTGCCATGCATCGGCGAGATTTGAATGCCAGTCAACGCCGATTACGTCGCCGCAATCTCGCATCATATTCAAAAGCGTCGCCGTTCCCGTTCCGAAATGAATTATCGGCACTGATTTTTCTACGTTTTCGACTACGAATTTCGTGTGCGGCAAAACGTATTCGCGATAATCATCGGGCGAAAGACAGCCGACCCACGAGTCGAAAATCTGCACGGCATTTGCGCCTGCGGCAATTTGAGCGTTTAAATATTTGACCAAAGCGCGAGACAATTTCGATAACAGCTCATTCCAGGCTCCGCTGTCCGAATACATCAGCGATTTTGTCAAAACATAATTTTTCGAGCCGCCGCCTTCGATTAAATACGATGCGAGCGTAAAAGGCGCTCCGCAAAAACCGATCAGCGGAATGTTTCCGGGCAAAGCGCGGCGCGTTTGTCGCAAAGCCTCGTAAACGTAATTTAGTTCTTCGACTGTTTCAAGCTCGCGCAAATTTTCAATGTCCGTTGCGGTGCGAACCGGATTGTGAATCTGCGGTTTGCTCCCGCCGACGTATTCGAGCGCCGCGCCCATCGGTTCTAAAATCGGCAAAATATCGGAAAAAATAATCGCCGCGTCAACTCCGGTCTGCTCGACCGCTTCGACCGTGACTTTTGTGGCGAGTTCGGGCGTTTTGCAAAGCTCTAAAAAGCTGATTTTTTGCCGCAATTCGCGGTATGATGCTTGATAACGCCCGGCTTGGCGCATTAGCCAGATAGGCGTGTAAGGAACAGTCTCGCGGCGACAAGCGCGCAGGAACGGACTGTTGTATAATTCATCGGAAATTGCTTCTGCTGAGTTCATCGGCATAATTTCTAAATTTCAGCATAAAACAAAAACTTTGAATCGGAAACTTAATAAAAATCGTTTGAAATATTTGTCACAAATTCTAACTTAGCGGTGTTCTTATAGTGACGAGCGGCAAACGAGTCGAACGGAGAAATGCACGGAGAGGCGAAAATATTGTCCGGCGTAATGGCACAAACGGCGGCGCAGACGGCAAGTGAAAAGATCGAGTTTGACGAGGCTTTCACGCTTCATCATCGCACGGTTTTTCGTGTCGCGCGCGGCGTCGTGCAGGACGCTGCGCTCGCCGAAGACGTGACGCAGGAAGTTTTCATCCGGCTTTATAAAAATCTCGATTCGGTGCCGACTGATGATTTATTGAAAGCGTGGCTGATCAGAGTGACGATGAACGTCGCGCGAAATGCTTTGCGCGGAAACTTTAGGGCAACGGCAAGGGACGATGCGTTCTTCAAAGAAGCGGAAGCAAATTACACCGCCGAACCGGAACTCGATTACGAGCGAAAAACCGAAATCGAGGAAGTTCGGAAAGCGTTGGCAAAAGTGAAAGAGCCGATGCGTAGCTGCTTGATGCTCAAAGAACAGGGAATGTCTTACAAGGAAATCGCCGTCACCCTCGGATTAAACGAAACCAGCATCGGAACTTTTGTCGCTCGCGCCCGCAAAGAGTTTTTGCGGTTTTACGGGAAAATTGGGATAAAACAATGAAACACATAGACATCGGGACAATTCACGCATTTTTGGACGGAGAGCTTTCGGGCGATGCGTTGGAATTTGCAGCTTCGCATTTTTCGATTTGCGATGCCTGTTCAAATCTAATGCTCGAAGCCGAAGGCGAAAACGACGCCGTGATGCAGGCATTTTCCATCGAAAACGCTTACGCCGTGCCGACGCAGCGAATCTGGGCGCGAATCAATAATGAAATAGATCAGCTCGATTCGATTCCGGCATCGGCAAGGCAGCCGGTTTCGATTTGGCAAACCGCTTTTGGTTTGCTGGGGTTGAACAGCTTGCCGCAATTTGCCGCGCCGACCGCCGGTTTGGCGCTGGGCGCGGCGCTCATCGCTTTCTTTTCGTTTTCAGGCATTTTCCGACAAGCAAATCCCGATAATAATTCCCCAATAATTGCTCAAAATGAAAATCCGCCGTCAACCGTTGTTAATGTTAAACCGCCCGATTCAAATCCTTCGGTTGCACAACCGGCAACTGCGCCTTCAATCACAATAAAAAATGAAGCGCAGAAACGATCTGGCGGTTTTGAAGCGGTAAAAGCAAATTATCGTGTCGAGGCAAAACCGAGAGTTGTTACCCCTAAAACAATCAAAAATCCTCCGGTCAGAAATGTTGATTTAAACGCGCCTTTGGTTGAGGAAAGATTGTATTTGGAAGCGATTAACGGTTTATCCGAAACGGTCGCTTCGACCGATGAAGCCGTGATGCGTCCGAGCTTTCGCGTCGAATACGAGCAGAACGTGGCGATGATAGACAAAGCGATTGAAAAAATGCAGCGACAGGTGCGCCGCAATCCGAACGACGAAAACGCAAAACGCATTTTGTTCGCTTCGTACCAGAATAAAATTGATTTGCTCAACACCGTTGCAGAAAAATCGCAATTGATGGCGACGATACGGTGAAAACCAGAATGAAAGCTTACTTGAACAAAATTTTTTTGCTTCTGGCTCTCGCGGGCGCGGTGAATTTCGCCATTCTCGCGCAGGCAAAAGCAAAGACCGTTTGCCCGGAAGAAACCGCAAAGCTGGCTTCTTTTGTCAAAGCGGAAGCCGAATTGGATCCGCCGGTCGAAAAAGCCATTGCGTCGGACGCGCGACCGACTATTACGTTTTGCGTTTCGGAAGGCAACGTCAGCGTGCGCGGTTGGCGGCGTAACGAAGTCCGCGCGCTGGTTGAAGACGGAAAGCTCGGTTTTAAAGTTCTCAAGCGTAATGCGGATAAAGCCGCAAGCTGGTTGACGATTGTCGGTTTCGACCCGAAAGAGCCTGTTAAGCCCGGTCAGTATAGAAGAAACGAATGTTTGAGCGGTTCAAACATTGAAATCGAAGTGCCGCAGGGAGCCGTCGTTGATATTACAAGCCGCAACGCCAATTTTAAAGTAGAATCAGTTGCTAAAATCAAAGTCGTCAACGTTAATGGCGACGTTTTAATCAGAGATGTCCGCGAAGAAGCCGAAATTTCAAGTTTATCCGGAAACGTCGTCGCAGAAGATTCAACCGGCAAAGTAAAACTAAAATCCACCACCGGAAACGTCTTTGGGATTAGATTAAAACCGCTTAATGATACCGATTCGCTTAGCGCTAACAGCGACAGCGGAAACGTTACGTTGCAGGATGTCGGGCACGCCAGAATCGTAGGCGGTTCTTCAAACAGCAATCTGAATTATTTCGGCTCGGTCGTTGCTGGCGGAGTTTACGATTTCAAAACAGTCACCGGCGCGGTTACGTTGTTTTTGCCGTTAAAATCATCGTTTCAATTGAGCGCAACAACAAACTCGACTTTACAAACAAACCTTCCGTCATTTAAACCAACCCTTCAAAGTAAACCGGGACAGACGCCGCGCCGAATCGTCGGAGTTTACGGCGACGGCGACGCCACGATTAATTTGGTCTCGTTCGGGGGCGCACTGAGACTTCAAAAACAACAGATACAATAAGTTCCTTTCACAACAGCAATTCCTTCAATTCAATGTCAGCGCAAATTTCAATGTTTGAAATTTGCTTTAAACTTGCGCTTTCTTTTTCGCTTTTGGCAATCTTAAAGTGACTCAGGTTTACTTGTCCGTGTCAGAACCGGGAGCGGTAGCGACCGGATTTTGTGCCTCTGCTTTACCCGGTCGCTGCCGTCCTCGGTTCTGATTTGCGTTTAAAATGAAAATTGCCGCCGAATCGCGCCGAAAAATCGAAGAATTTTTCCGCATTTACTTTAAAGACGAGAATTTGATTTTGCCCGAATTCAGCGTTTACTGTGGTTTTTGGGCGCGCGCCGTTTGCCGCACATTCAAAATTAGCGGCATCACGCTCGGAAGGCGCGTATTGATTGATCCGGCTTTTGTCACCATTAATCTCGCCGAAGGCAAAATTTACGCGCCGTTTGAATTAATCGTCCACGAAGCGACGCATGTTTTACAGTATGCGAGAGAAGGTTTTTTCGGGTTTTTAATCGGTTATCTGAAAGAATGGTTCGCTTTCCTGCGCGAACAGGGAAAACGCGATGTGCAAACTCGATGGCAAGCGTATTACGCCATCAAACACGAGGCGGAAGCGCGTGAGGCGGCAACGGCTTACGTGGAATGGAAAACCGAGCTTGCCAAAGCAAAAAAGGAAAGCCGGGAGATTGAGCAAATCTGATTGGGCTTTCCTTTTCCCTTTAAATTTCTTTACTCTTCCGTCACTTCAAAATTAACCATCTCTTTTTTTACTTCTTCGAGCGCAATTCTGGTCGGTTTATGTTTGGCGGCGTCCATTCCGACGCGCGGGCGCGCGTTGCGCTGAAGCTGCTTGCTGCGCTGCGCTGCGACTAAAATCATTCGGTATTTCGAATCCATCACCGGCGGTCGTTTTTGTTCGTTTCCATCAGGATTTTCGTTTTCTTCCATAATCATCATCTCCAATAATTCAATTTTAAATTAAGCTCAAAAAATGGCGTTTAATCGCTTTTCGGAAAAGTATCCAAAACTTCCTGCGCCGCTTCAATCATCCGTCCGGCGCGGGCGCGCTCGGCGTAAAAAATCGCTGCAAGCCGCGCAAAGGCGCGTTCTTTTTCGTCATTGACGATCATATAATCGAATTCGGTAAAACGCCGGATTTCGCCCGGCGCGTTTTTCAATCTGACGGCTAAAACTTCCGGCGCATCCGTCCCGCGCCTGATTAAACGCTCCCGCAGAGTTTCAAAATCCGGCGGCAAAATAAAAACCGAAACCGATTCGGGCATCAAACGCTTGATGCTCTCGGCGCCCTGCACGTCAATTTCCAGAATCACATCGCGCCCGAGCAGCAATTCTTTCTCCACTTCGCCGCGCGAAGTCCCGTAAAAATTGCCGTGAACATTGGCGTATTCGAGAAAATCGCCTGCCGCAATCAGATTTTCAAATTCTTGAACACCAACAAAATAATAATGCTGCCCGTGTACTTCACCCAGCCGCGGCTGTCTGGTGGTGAACGAAATAGAATAACCGACATCCGGCACTCGGTTCAAGATTTCACGAATCAAAGTGCCTTTCCCACCGCCCGAAGGTGAGCTGATTATGAATAAATTACCTTTCATTAGTGAGCGGTGAGCAGTGAGCGGTAAGCAGTGAAAACAGTAAAATCTGCCCACTGCTCACCGCTCACCGCTCACTCAACATTCTGCACCTGCTCGCGGATTTTTTCGATTTCGGCTTTGACGACGAGTGCGGCTTCTTTGATTGCGATGTCTGTCGCTTTGGACAAAATCGTGTTTCCCTCGCGGTTTAATTCCTGCGTTAAAAAATCGAGCCGCTTGCCGATCTCACCCTCTGATTCGCAGATTTCACGAAACTGCGAGATATGACTTTTTAGCCGCGCCAATTCTTCGGAAACATCGCTCCGCTCGGCTAAATATGCTACTTCCTGCGCGAGCCGCGCCTGATCCAATTCGATTTGCGAGTCGGATTTGGCGAGCAAATCGGTGATTTTTTTCTGCAACCGCGCACGATAATTTTCCGTGATGCTCTCGGCGTTAGGTTCAATGACGGCGATTTGCCGCTCGATTTCCGTCAGGCGCGAAAACATTTCGATTTTTAACGCTTCGCCTTCGATTTCGCGCATCTGTTCAAGCTCGGTGAGAGCCAATTCGAGCGCGGCTTCGATTCCGTTTTGCGTTTCGGCGTCAAGCTCATCTTTTGCTGTCTGCAAAACGCCGGGAAGACGCGCGATAACGTTTAAATCCGGCTCGCCCGAAAGCGAAAATTCCTGTCGCAGTTGACTCAAAGCCTGCAAATATCCGGTGATCAGCGGGCGGTTTAATTCGTAAGCGATTTCGCTTGTGCGTTCGAGCGAAAGCGTCACGTCAACGCGCCCGCGGGAAAGTCTGGAAGAAATTTGCCGCTTTAAAACGGCTTCGAGCGATTGCAGCTCTGATGCGAGCCGCAGATGAACGTCGAGAAAACGATTGTTTACTGTTTTTAATTCGACGGACGCCGCATAATTCTCGCCTGAAGACGCGCCGCGCCCGAATCCGGTCATTGATTTCATTTTTTTTTGTTATCAGCTTTTAGTCAGCAGTCTTTGTTAACTGCTAACTGTTTCAAATTGCAATTCATACAGCCTACGATAAATGCCGTTTTTCGCCAAAAGCTCTTGGTGAGTTCCGGTTTCGGCGATTCTGCCGCGTTCCATCACCACGATTTTATCTGCGCGGCGAATTGTCGAAAGCCGGTGCGCGATGACGATTGCCGTGCGGTTTTCCAGCAAATTTTCGAGAGCTTTTTGCACCAGACGTTCGCTTTCCGAATCGAGAGCCGAAGTCGCTTCGTCCAAAATTAACACGGGCGCGTCCGACAAAACGGCTCTGGCGATTGCCAATCTTTGGCGCTGCCCGCCCGAAAGAAAAATGCCGCGCTCGCCGACGATTGTGTCGTAACCGTTGGGCAAATCGGCGATAAACTCGTGAGCGAAAGCGACTTTTGCCGCGCGTTCGATTTCCGTCTCGGTTGCGTCGGGTTTTCCGTAAGAAATGTTGTAACGAACCGTGTCGTTAAAAAGCACAGTTTCCTGCGTGACCACAGCGATTTGTTTTCGAAGAAAGTCGAGCTTTGCGTCTCGAATGTCGGTTTTATCCCACAAAACCGCGCCTTCGGAAACGTCGTAAAAACGCGGAATCAATTTGGTCAGAGTTGATTTTCCGCCGCCGGATTCGCCGACGAGCGCGACGATTTTTCCGGCTTCAATTTCCAGATTGACCTCGCGTAAAATTGTTTTGTGTTCTTCTTTGTAATTGAAAGAAACGTTTTTCAATTCGATTTTTTCGCGCAAAGGTTTTAGCTCAACAGCATTCAGTTTTTCAGGAAGCGCAAGATTTTCGTCCATTACTTCCCAAACGTGGCGCGCGGCGGCGAAACCTTGTTCGAGCGAATTGTGCAGCCGCGACAATTTCCGCAACGGGTCGTAGCAGCTAAAAAGATAGAGCAGAAACGTGAGAAACTGAGTCGAATCGAGTCTGCCGGCAAAGACTTCGCGCTGCCCGAAATAAAGCAGCGCGACAAAGCTCAAAACGCCGACAAGTTCGATTGTTTGCGGCGACAGAGAAGCAATTTTTGCCGAACGCAAATTTGCCCGTTTAATCAGTTCGGCGACGGCGGAAAACCTTTGTTTTTCGCGTTCTTCGGCGCGAAACGCTTTGACGACCGTGTGATTGGAGAGCGATTCCTGCGCCGTATCGGTCAGTATTTTGCTGCCTTCGAGCGATTCATGCGCCAGATTTCTTAAAGCTTTCGAGAATTTCGCGGTTAAAATGCCAATGACCGGCGCGACCAGCATTGCGCCCAAAGTTAAACGCCAATTAAAAAAAAGCGCCGCGCCGAGAAAGCAAAAGAATTGTATTCCTTCGCGCAGCATATCGCGGATTGTCGCCGAAACCGTCAATTCAATCGCCGCCGCGCTCGTCACGAGACGCGAAACGAGAAAATTCGTTCTGTGTTTTTCAAAAAACGAGGCTGATTGTTTGAGCAGATGCGAGTATAAATCGAGCCGAAGCTCTAAAACGGCAGTCTGCCCGATGCGAGCCATCAAATACTGCGCGAAAAAATCAGCGACCGCTTTGAAAACCGAGAAAGCGAGCAGAAAAGCGGCAATCGTCGCCCAAGCCTCGATGCCGGATTCGGGAATATAATCTTGCAGATTAAACAGCGTCTCGGAGCGTTTGGCGGTTTCGCCGCCGACCGCGAGCGCTTGATTAAAAACCGGAACAATCAGCGCCAGACGCGCGCTTTCGAGTAAACCGACCGCCGCCATTGCCGCAAAAGCGACAATGAAAATGCCTAGATGCGGTTTTAAATATTTTAATAAGCGGCGAAAATCCTGCATTTGTAGAAAACTAAACTTTAACGAGCGCAGGAAGATAGCGTCAAGCGAGCGAAAAGATAGGTAGTGGTGTAATTTTGTGTTGCTGGAAATAAAAAAGAGAGAAAACTCTCTCTTACAAAAAGTGTCAAACAATAAAAAAGGCTAGCTGATTGCTAACCTTTTTGTTTAATCCGTAATTTAAGAAGATTATCTATCTAAATAAACAACTCTACGGAGACATTGAAAAACTCCGCTAGTTCTCTAGCGTGTCTTGTTGTAATGCCGCGTTTGCCGCTCAAAACTTCGGAAATGATTCCTTTTGAACCAAAAATCGGAAGTAAATCTTTTTGCAGCTTCCCGCTTTCTTCAAGCAAAAAGCGAAGATTTTCGTGGGGAGCGGTTTTTTCAAACGGATAAGTCCGGTCTTCAAATTGTTCGACCAGAATGCTCATCAGTTCTATTAAACGTTGTTCTTCTGGCGAAAGATTTTCTTCTCCTTTCTTCATAAACGCGGCAATACGACTTAGCATCCGCTCGTTTTCTTCTTCGGTGTGAATTGCGCGGGGCAATACATCGAGAAGCAACGCGCCGTATTTTTGCGTGTTGATATTCATTGCATTTCCTTTCAACATAAACGCTGAGTCGGAAAAGTGCGACCGCGCTTTAGCAGCCGCAGTCGCTTTTCCATTCGTTACTGTCATATTCAGCGTGAGTCAGAACGTGCAAAGTATAAACAATGCCGGATTGAAAATTGATATATGTAATCAATCGGTATTTGTTTCCGGCAATGTTAAAAACAATGCAGGTGCCGACTTTATCCGCGTGAGAAAAGATTGTTCTCACGTCCGGTAATGAATTCCAAGTGGATGCAAGCGTTGTGTTATACCACCGGAGCAAAGGCTGTTTAGAGTCAGGGTGTTTCTCCCAAAACTCCCGGAGTGTGCGCCTGGAAATAATTCTCATTAGTTTTTTTCCTTACCCGCCTAAAATCTATTTGTTTTTTCATCTTCTTTCTCCTTGTTTTTTGTGTTTTGGGTTTGTGTTTTGGGTTTTCGTCTTTTGTTTTTTCGTTTTTCGTTTCTTGTTTTTTCGTTTCTTTGTATGCCACAAATCTCATTAACGATTTCGCGGCATAATGGGATGTTCTCATATTGAGAACCGGTTGTCAAGAAAAAATAAAAAAGGCGAGACTTTTCATCTCGCCCTAACCGTTTAAGCGTGAATTGCCGATTTCTTGAATTACCGATATACAGCTTCGGTCAGCGCGGAAGTTCTTGGATAGAAGTCTTCAAAGGCTGGCTTTCGGGGAACGGTTAAAAACAGCTACCGTTTCTGATAGAAATTGTTTATCTCCAAAACAAAACTTTCGTATTCTTAGAGGAGCAAAGCCTTAACTTCCAGCTTGTTCATTTCCTTCATCGTTACGAACTTATTCCGCCTGATCCTCGATTCCCACAGCCGTTCCTCGACTTTGACGAAAGGATTGGCGAAAAAGCTCACCCCAGCAAATAGAATATTGAAATCTTCCAAATCGAAATTCTCGAAAGGTGTAGCTTCAAACGGAGCGGTGAATTCGGGTTAGGTTTCTTCGTCGGTGATTTTATTCAATCCGTGCCACCGTCAAAAAATAAGGTTTGAAATTCTTTTGTGAAACCGTAATGTGAAATAATATTTCAATGAGGTTACAGACAAAGTGAAACAAGTTATTTTATTTCTCACCGTTTTACTGACGGCGCAAATTGCCGTCGCGCAAAATACGTTTAAGGCGATTATCAAAAACGAAGAGACGAAAGAAGCCGTTGCGGGCGCAAAGGTTTCAGTCAAAGACACGGAAATTTCAGCGACTACGGACGCAAACGGCAAAACCGAATTAACAAACGTTCCCGACGGCGAGCAAATCATCGAAGTTTTTTCCGCCGGTTATGAAACCAAAGAATTAAAATTCGCTTTTCCTCTCTCCGATCAAAGCGAAAGAACGATTTTTATCCGGGTCACGAATGAAATCGGCGAAGTCGTGGTTACAACAACGCGCACCGGGCGTGAAATTGACGACGTGCCGACGCGCGTCGAGGCGATTGACGAAGAAGAAGTTGACGAAAAAAGCAGTATGCGTTCGTCAAACGTTTCGATGATTCTCAACGAAAGCACGGGAATTAAGGTGCAGCAAACGTCCGCGACTTCCTACACGCAAACGATCCGCATTCAAGGGCTTGACGGCAGATATACGCAAATTTTGAAAGACGGTTTTCCCGCTTTCGGTGGTTTTTCCGGCAGCCTCAGTTTATTGGACATTCCGCCGCTCGATTTGAAACAGGTGGAAATTATCAAAGGTCCAGCGGCAACTTTTTACGGCGGCGGAGCGATTGCCGGAGTGGTGAATTTTGTAAGCAAAGAACCTGAAGACGAGCCTGTTACGTCAATGATTTTTAATCAAACATCGGCGCTCGGAACGGATTTTTCTATTTTTAATTCCCGAAAATTCAGCCGTTTCGGTTATACGTTTTTAGGTTCGGTTAATTATCAAAAAGAATACGATGTTGACGATGACGATTTTACAGAGCTGCCGAGAACAAACTCGTTTAATATCAATCCGCGCGCATTCTTTTATCTCGACGAAAAAACTCGGTTGATGATCGGAAATTCAACGACGTATCAAAACCGCAAAGGCGGCGATGTTTTCGTAATTCGCAATCGTGCGGACAATTTTCATCAATATTTTGAAAACAACAATTCGCTTCGCAACATCACGACTTTTCAGTTTGACCGCGATTTTTCGGGCGGCAGACGAATAGTCGCCAAACAAAGCATCGCTTTTTTCAACCGGGAAATTGAAATCCCTGATTACAGTTTCAAAGGTCGTCAATTCAACTCATACACCGACGTTTCGTATTTTCACCCGATAAAAAATCACGCGCTCGTTTTCGGCTTTAACGCGGTTTACGACCAATTTAAGGAAAAACAAGCGAGCTTGAATTTAAATCCGCGCGACGAAACGCGCACGACTTTCGGCGGATACATTCAGGATAGCTTTAACATTACGGATAAATTTTCCCTCGAAGCAGGATTTCGGCTTGATGCCGTTAAAAATTACGGCGCGTTTGCTCTGCCGCGTGTGTCTTTGCTTTACAGATTCACGGATAATCTGAGCAGCCGCGTGAGTTTCGGTTTGGGTTACAAGACGCCGAGCATTTTTACCGAAGAAGCCGAGACTCTGCTGTTTCAAAACGTTCTGCCGATTGGTAATCGCTTGAAAGCCGAGCGCAGTCTGGGCGGAACTTTCGACGTAAATTACCGCAACACAATTGGCGAAAAGTTTTCCTATTCGGTCAATCAAATGTTTTTCTACACGGAAATTGATAATCCGCTCGTCTTGCTAACCAATGCAAACGGCACTTTCAGCTTTGCTAACGCGAATCAGTCGGTCAAAAGCTCCGGTTTTGAAACAAACGTCCGGCTTTCTTACGATATTGTAAAATTGTTTGCCGGTTACACTTTTACAAATGCGAAAGCCGGTTATCTTGCAGGCAATCAATTTCTGCCGCTGACACCGAAAAGTAAATTAAATTCAGCGCTGTTGTTTGAAGAAGAGGAGAATTTCAAAGTCGGTTTTGAAGCGTATTACACGGGCAGCCAGTTTTTGAGCAACCGTTTTCAGACCAAACCTTATTGGGTTTTAGGCATTTTCGGCGAAAAGATTTTCGGCAAATTCAGTCTTTTCGTCAACGCCGAAAACATAACCGACACGCGCCAGAGTCGTTTCGGAACGGTTGTTTTCCCTCCGCATCAACGCCCGACTTTCAGCGAAATCTACACGCACACCGAAGGGCGGGTTTTTAACGGCGGAATTAAAATCAGACTTTAATCTGGAAAAAATGCCGATTGACATTGCCAGAGAAACAAAGTCGTCGCATACTATTTTGTCGGCTGATTTAATAAGCCCTGCGAATCAAGAATCAAACCTTTTTTGCGTCCTTTGCGTAAAACCTTTGCGGTCTTTGCGGTTTAATTCTGGAGAAAAATTTAACCGCAAAGGTTATCGCAAAGGACGCAAAAAGAATTGCTAGTCCTAGATTCGCATTAGCAACGGTAATTCGTGTAGCGGGCAACAGTCCGACTTATTAACGGCATCAAGGGATGTAGTCACTCTCTCGGTCGAATAATCCAAAACAAAAGGCATCGCAATTATGAAAACAAGCAGTAAACTTGAATTTCGCAAAGCTCATTCGGTATTTTGCATTTTTTGCACGCTTCTTGCCGCGCTCGTGATGGCGGCTTTGTTAAGCGTTTCGGTCGCGGCGCAATCGGACGTTCCGCGCAAAACCGTCGCGGTCACTTATCCGCTCGGCGAGGAAATCAACGTGCAGTTTCGCGGCACAACCCGTTTTCCGCGTCTGCGCGGCTCGGCTTCGGTCAAACGAATGAACAAAAGCGGGACGAAAGTCGAATTATCGCTCGATAATATGCCCCGACCTTACGAGCTTGGCGCGGCGTACACGACATTTATCGTCTGGGCGATTACGCCCGAAGGCAGAGTTGATAATCTCGCCGAAATCAAACGCCGCACGGGAACTCTTTTTGACACTCGAATCGTCGCCACGACGCCTTTGCAGACTTTTGCTTTAATCGTCACAGCCGAGCCGCATTATCTCGTCAAAGAGCCTTCAAAAGCGGTGATTTTGGAAAACATCTCGCCCGCCGGAAACGTCGCTTCGGTCGTTAACGTGCAGTATTTCGGCAACTCATCGGATTATTTCCGCGACCCGCGCGTGCCGGAAATCGCCGAAACAGATTATGTCCGAACGCCGGTTTCGTTGTTGGGCGCGCGTCAGGCGATAAATCTCGCGAAATACTCCGGCGCGGAACGCGATGCGACAGTCGAGTTTGAATACGCGCAAAAATCGCTTGAACAAGCCGAAAATGCCTGGCGCGGCAATCAACCGGAAGATCAGGTTGACATTTTATCCAGACAGGCAATCGCGGCTGGCGCGAGAGCCGAAGAAACCGCCGTCATTCGCAAAGATGCGCGCGAGAAACGCAATGAAGCGCAGCGCCGCGACGCCGAAGTTCGCAAAGCGGAAGATAAAGCCGACTCCGCCCAGCGTCAATTGCAGGAATTGCAGGACGAGCTTAACCGCGAGCGCCGAGCGCGTGAATTGTCGGAACGCGACGCCGGAAATTATTCAAAAGTGATTACGGATTTGCGCTCGGAAAATCAGCGCCTGCGCGATGAAATCTCGAAACTGCGCGGCGAATCGGAAGACGCGAAATTGCGGCTCGCCCGAATGGAAGGCGAGCGTCAGGCGATTGAGGCGCAGCGCCAAACCGAAGAACGCCTTCAAAGAATCCGCGATGCTCAGCCGGTTTTAAAACAATCGCTCAAACAATTCGGCGCGGTGCGCGACAACGGGCGCGGAATCGTTTTAACAATTCCCGAACTCGCTTTTACCAATCCGCGCGAAGCCAATCTGACCGCCGCCGCAGACGGCAGATTGCAGCAATTAGCGCAGCTTTTAGTTAACAACCCGGATTATCGAATGGTTATCGAAGCGCACACCGACGATAAAGGAAACCCGGACGAGCTGATGGCTTTAACGCAGGAGCGCGCCAAAACGTTTGCCGATAAGCTGGTTTCATTCGGCATTCCGCAATCGCGTCTGCAAGCCAACGGCGCGGGCGCGACTTTCCCGCTCGTTCCAAACACGACAAATGCCAACCGCGCAAAAAATCGCCGTGTTGAAATCACGTTGTTCGTAATTGAAAATTCAAATACCGACGCGCAGGCTAGTCAGTAAATTTCACCACAGAGACACAGAGGCACAGAGAAAATTAATAAAAATCTCTGTGCCTCTGTGTCTCTGTGGTGAAAAATTTGTATGAAACTCGGATTTGACAGAATTTTACAGCCCGAACAAGCCGTTTATCTCGACAAATTATTGCCCGTCAGCACGGGAATTTTGGCGGAAATGGAACAGTTTGCGGCGGAGCAAAACGTACCGATTTCCGATAAAGAAACCGCTCTTTTTCTGGAAACGACGGCGCGCGCAATCAAAGCGCAGAAATGTTTGGAAATCGGAATGGCAATCGGTTACGGAGCGTTTTTTCTTTTGCGCGGAATGTCGGAAAACGGAACAGTGACGACAATTGAGTTAGACGACGAAAGAATCAATCAAGCCGAAGAATTTTTGTCGCGTGCAGGATTGCGCGAACGGGTCGAAATCAAACGCGGAGCCGCTCTGGAAATTTTGCCTGAGCTTTCCGCCGAAACATACGATTTGATTTATCTGGATGCTGTGAAAGAAGAATATCCGGAGTATCTCGAAAAATCGCTGCCGCTTTTAAAGCCGGGCGGCGTCATTTTAGCCGATAACGTTTTGTGGGGCGGACAAGTCGCCGGAAAAATCCGTGAGGAAAGATACAAAAATTCGACCTGGGCTTTGCGCGAATTCAACGAAAAATTTGTCAATCATCGGCAGCTTCGCGGGCAGATTCTGCCAATCGGTGACGGACTTGGCTACGCCGTCAAAATCTAATAGAACACCAAATCCGAAACTCACTTGTCTTCAATATTCCACACCGAACCGTTCGCATACTCGATACTTCGAATAATCACGTCTTCAAAGTATTGGTCAGAAGCAGCATTGGCTACTGATGCCGCAGTGATAATGTAAGTAGGAGGAAACGGCAACATTTCGCTTATTTTCTTTTCTTCACCCGGACGGATTTTTACCTTGCTGACAAACTTCTGCCGTCCAAGTTCACGTTTTGTTCCCGGCTCATAGAATACGTATTCCCAGGTAACGGATTTGATCTTTTTATCGCCGGCATTTTTCATGCTCGCCTCATAGATATAAAAGTCTTTTTTGGAAACCGGAAAAAAGACATGCCGGGCTGGATTGGGGGATCTTTCAGGAGGCAATCCATTCTTTGCCCTTTCTTTATTATCTTGAAGGTTCCTTAGTATCTTAACCTGATCTTCCTGGGGATCCGCTTTCGGAATATCCGAATCAGCGGGCGGGGAAAGCCGCGTCACGCGCCATGATTTATTAATCACGGTTAAGCCTGGTGCGGTCGCGGAATTCAACTGTTGAGCTGAAAGCTCGGGGACAAAGAAAACAAGAAGAGCTAGATACAAAGAGAAAGCATATTTGCAGGCTATTTTCTTTTTCATTTTGATTACCTTTCTTACCGGGTTATTTTTATCTGTCCATATCAATTCCTAAATCCGTTCCGGGACATTATCACAGTTTTATTAATTCTTGAAATAATTATGTGCAAATAAAACTAACAAAAATCTTTTTACAAATTTCTTATCATTTCACTTAAACGAAATCGGTAGAATGACTGAATTTGACGCAAACATTTACCGAATAAATTGTAATTGCAGGAAGCTTCGAGCAATGGCGGAAACCTTATTCGGTCTAAACAAATAAAAAAGAGGCGAGCTAAAGTTCGCCTCTTTTCTAAATTAGAAATTAATTCTAGTTTGATTTTTCACCCGTAAAAGAAATCGGCGGCAGTCCCGGACCGGCTAATGTTCCGGTTATTTTATTGCCGTCAATCACGCCTTCGATTTTGAGTTCCATTGATTGCCCCTGTACCTCGACGCGCGCCGTTCCGACGATGTTTTTGCCGCTGACTTTTCCCTTTTCGATTTTCCCGCCGCCCATCGCTGAATTCAGCGAACCTGAAAAATCGCCTCCGGTTTGCGTCAAATCCATCGTGATCGGCAGTTCCTGACCGCCCGCATTCGCCATTAAATTCCATTTGCCGGAGACGTTAGCGGCAGGAGCGGAGTTCATCTCGACTTTTTGCGCGAGAGTAACGGTTTTCGGATCAACCGTGATTTCCTCCAAACGCTTGGCGACTTCCGGCGTCATTGATTCCTGAAAACGCCCGCCGAGATATTTCGCCAGAAACTTTTCGGTTTTGGCAATCATCGCCATATTGTTGACGGGACGGGCAAAGCCGTGTCCTTCGTCCGGGGCTACCATATATTCGACCGGAAAACCGCGCTCGCGCAGGGCGATGACGATTTGGTCGCTTTCGCGTTTATTAACACGCGGGTCGTTTGCGCCCTGCACGACGAGCAGCGGAGTTTTAATTTTTGCGACGTGCGACAAAGGCGATTGCCGTTCGATCTGCGCTTTGCCTTCGGGCGTGTTCGGATCGCCCATTCGTTTGTAAAAAATGGTTCGCCCGGCTTCCCAATAAGGCGGAATCGTTTCGAGCAGAGTCCGCAAATTCGACGGAGCGACAATCGCCACAGCCGCCGCGAAAAGGTCGGGTGTAAACGTAACGCCTGCAAGCGCCGCATAACCGCCGTAAGAGCCACCCATAATTCCGACTCGTTTCGGGTCGGCGATGCCTTGTTCGACCAAATATCTGACGCCATAGGTCAAATCGTCCTGCATTTTTTGACCCCATTCGTTGTTTCCGGCGTTCAGAAATTTTTTGCCGTATCCGGTCGAAGCGCGGAAATTCGGCTGTAGAACTGCGTAACCGCGATTTGCCAGAAACTGCGCCTGCGAGTTATAGCCCCAAAAATCGCGCGCCCAGGGTCCGCCGTGCGGAACGATAACTGCGGGCAGATTTTTCGCCGCAACGCCTTTCGGCAAAGTCAAAAACGCCGGAATTTCCATTCCGTCCGACGATTTATAACGGACGGCTTTCATCGGCGAGAGAGCTTCGCGCGGAAGTTTTTCGCGCGCTTTGTACTGAAGCGTCAATTTTTTATTTCTGCGGTCGAACAGATAAACTTCGCCCGGTTCGACATCGCTGTTGGCGGCAACCAGCCACAGATTTTCGTCTTTCGTCGAAGAAACGAAATTGATGTCTCTGTTCGGCAGCTTGCCCTGGATAAATTTGTAAGCGTCTTCAAAATCTTTGTTTTTGAAGTAATAACGCACGCGCTCGTCGTTGTAAGTCGTGGCGACGATCTCGTCGGTTACGTCGGAAAACGCCGCGCCGCCAAAGTCAACGCGCTTCATCGGATCGGTTTCCACCAATTCTTCTTTTCCGGTAGCGACATCGAGCAAAACAAGCTGCGCCAAATCGGGATTGCCTTTGTTCGTCGTCAGATAAACTCGTTTGTTGTCTTTGTGAAATCGAACAGGCGAGCAGCTTTCAAACACGCTGCAAGTATAAATTACGCGCGGCTTCTCGCCATCGAGCAGAAGAATCTCCGTATCGCCGCTTTGTGGAACGCGCATCGCCAGCCGCATTTTGTCGGCGTTGTCGAAAATCACGCCTTGCAAGCGGTCTTTGTTTTCCATCACGAGCGTTCGCTCGCCGGTCGAGATTTTCACTTTATAAACGTCGTGCCACGCTTTGTCGCGCTCGTTTATTCCGACATAGATAACATCCGGGTCGGTTTCCGGCACGCCGTAGATAAAGGCTCGCACGTTTTTGGCTTCGGTTAAATTTCGGGCTGCGGGAACTTCCGAGCCTGAAGCCGGAGATTCAGCCGGATTAACGGCATAAACGTTAAAATTTTCGTCGCCGCCTTTGTCCTGCACAAACAAAATATATTTGCCGTCTTCCGACCAGAAATAGTTTGAAATCGGTCGGTCGGTTCGGTTTGTCAGCGGGCGGGCTTTATCAAAAGGCTCGTCAGCTCTTTTTACCCAGATGTTCATCGTGCCTTTGAGCGGTTTTCGGAAGGCGATAAATTTGCCGTCGGGCGAGATTTGCGCTCCGGCGATTTCCGGGTTATCGAAGAAAATCTCGCGGTCAATCAGCGGCGGCATTTGAGCCTCCGCATTGTTGTTCGGAATTGTCAGAAACACGGCGAAGAAAATAACGCCGAGAACCAAAAACTTTACATATTGATGCATTTTAAACTCCTGTGTTGTCGAGAACTGTAGGCTATTTTAAATTACGGCAGGCTGAGTGTAAATGTTCGTTGTCGGATTGTAAAATTTCCAGGAAGTTGGAATTTTTCGATTTTTCGGCAAATTTAATCGGCGAAAATCATTCCCGACCAATGCCGTTTGCGAAACTTGCTTTCAGTCCAAAAATTTTCGATCAGATTTATTTTCGGTTTGCTTCTTTCATCCGCTAAAACGATGCCGACGACATCGTAGCGAAACGCTCCTTCGATTCGGAAAATGCGGCGATAAGCGCGAGCCGCCCGCGTAATCTGACGCTGCTTACGCAAATCTACCGCTTGTTCCGGTGCAGCAAATTCATCCGAGCGGCGCGTTTTTACTTCGAGGAAAACGAGCGTTTCGCCGTCGTAAGCAATCAAATCAATTTCAGTGTTAATCAAAGCGCCGCGACTATTTCTGCCAACAGGAACGACGAAATTTGCCGCGACCAGCCGAAAGCCTTTGCGCGCTAAAAATTCCGCCGCCAGTTGTTCACCCAAATTTCCGAGTTTTTTGGAGGCGCTTTCCTGCGGAGCTGATTCATCTGTAAAATCAAAAATACGAAACATCTTGCAATGCGAAATTTAGTCTCGTTTTTCTTTAATGCCAAGCCGTTATTTCTGATTATCTTGCTGCAAAAAAACGTGAGCTTTCAAAATCAAAGTCGCGCTCGGCGCGTGTGTGATTTCGCCGCGCAAAACTTTTTCGACCGCTTCTTTTAACGATACTTTGATGCCTTTGATATTTTCCGAACCTTCCTGTTCGGGTTCTTTGAATTTTAATTTGCGCGCGAGAAATTGATGCGCCTGCGAGTTGACAATCGAGGTGTCAACATCCATCACGCCGAATTCGTGCCATTCTTCGGCTTCGATGCCCAATTCTTCGTGCGCTTCTTTTTTGGCGGATTGGAGCGGCGTTTCGCCTTTCTCGATTCCGCCCGCGATAACTTCGACGCATTCCTGTTCGAGAGCGTATCTGTACTGCGTCGTCAAATAAACATTGCCGTCTTCGTCCAGCGGCAAAACATTGACGCCCGGTTTCATTTTAATTGTCTGATAAGAACCGTCCGAACCATCCGGTTTGATAACCATGTCCTCAATCACCTCAAAAAAATCGCACTTGAATTTTTGAGCGGTTTCTTTTATCGTCCACTCGCCTTTTTTCTTCATAATTTCAAATTAAAAAAGCCGGTTGTCTTCCGGCTTTGATTAAGTTTCGTGGTGTCGAGGGCGGGAATCGAACCCGCACGCCCCTAAAGGCGCAAGATTTTAAGTCTTGTGCGTCTACCTATTCCGCCACCCCGACACAGTTTTAGAAAATAGCACGACCACAGCCGATTTGTCCAAAATTGATAGTTGCCGCGAAAATTTGCCTTTGAGGGCGTTTTGTTATCAATTCTATTTAAAGTACGGGATGGTGTTTTCCGACTCTCGCTTCATTATTTCAAAAGCTTGATCAACGAGAATGCTGGCTTTTGATTTTTCTAAACCTCAAATTTGAGCTACAAGGCAGCATAAAGGAGTTTTCAGTAAATATCCGTTTGGAGATAATTGTTGTATTCGATATTGATTGCTTCGTAACATTCGCAAGTGACTTCTTCCAAACCCGCTCTGTTTTCAACTGTAATAATTCCTCTTTGATTGCTGATAAGTCCTGCGTCTTTGAGAGAAAGGATGGCAATTGTAACGCCGGGGCGATGTACGCCTAACATCTGTGCAATAAATTCCTGTGTAATGTGTAATTCGTTTCCGTTTGTTCTGTCGTGGCACATCAACATCCATCTTGCGAGACGATCCTCAATTCGATGGTGAGAGTTACAGGATACGACTTGAGCTACTTGTGTCAGATAAGCGAAAGCAAATCGTCTTATCAATTTATCTAAACCACTGTTCTGTTCCAAAGCCGTTTTAAATTTATCTGCTTTCATCCGCAAGCTGTCGCCCGGCAGTTGTATGTGTGTGGAACGAGGCGACGTTTTATTTAAGAGCGCAATCTCAATTCCTGAACAACCTTCTCTGCCGATTACTCCCGCTTCGACACTGAATCCGTCTTTAAGAACAGTGACTTGTGAGATAACACAATTTATCGGGAAATAAATGTATTTGATAATCTCGCCCGGCTCTTGAATAGGGTCGCCAATCTGCATTTTTACAAATTCAAGGTCAGGCAGTAATTCGTTGTATTCCGCTTCCGGTAAACGAGCTAAAAATTGATTTCCGATTTCTGATTGAGCAATATAATCCATTTAATTTTCCTTTTAAAGTCCAATCCATTTACTGATAAATGTGAAATCTGGAATTAAAAATTTCCGATTGAAAATACCACAATTTAAATTGAATTTCACGTTCGCTATGATACAGATAACTAAACTTATCTTTGATTACAATTTCTTTTAAACTCTTCGATTTAATCGGTGTTTTACTATTTTGGAGATTAAGTGAATGAATTAACCAACAATATTTCTGATAGAGAATGATGACGATACACGTCCTCTCTTTAAAAAAATGTTGCGAGAGAAGGGTTACAATGTTCTGGTTGCCGTAGATGAACAGGATGCTCTAGAAAGGATTAATGACGGTTTTGTTAAATCTGATTTGCTAATAGTTAATCTAATTGGTAAATCAGAAGAAGAGATGGTAAATTTCGGTAATCAGCTTCGAGAACGGAGACAACCGAATATTCCGCTAATCGTTATAGCGGCAAAGTATGGTGAAGATTTAGAAGGAACAACATCTCAGGTCGGAGAAAACGCATTCATTATTTATCTCGGAGATGGAGATGAACTGTTTGATTTATTAGACAGACTCACCTAAGCAAAGGCATCGGCTAGTTCCAAATTATTTATAGCTTCTCTCAAAAACTTGATGTTATCGGCGATTAAAATAACCAAATAACTTTTCAAGCCAACGCCTGAAACTCTCTATTGCTACAACCCACATATTTGCCTCCAGATAATAAACCCTTTTATGTGGAATTTTATTAGAGTATGTAGCCTGCGTCTGTTTGATAGATTACGTAATCAAGCTTGCGGGAATCCATTTGCTGACTTTGCTATTTCAAAGCCCAAATTTGACATCAAACAAACGTCACAAGGAGAAGTTCATCAAGCTAGACCAGATGGCGGTTGTAGAATCTACAAAGGAATCAAGCAAACTTTATCACAGAAAGCTTAAAAGCAACTCATTCCAAAAAAAGATAAAGTATGAGACCGTACGCTGAAAATTGAATTTATGTGCTTTATATATACAAACCGTTCTTTTTTTAATTCAACACACGACATTCAGATTTGTCTGGCAATCATTTCTTTTTGCCTTTTGATGTTTTTTCAAACGGGAGATTAAAGATTTAGAGAGATGACAAATGGATAAACCGATAATATTTCTACTTGAGGAAGACGATCATACCCGCTCATTGCTAAACGCAACGCTCAGAAATAAAGGCTACAATATTATGTTGTCTGCCAGTAAAGACGAAGCATTTTTACGGGCAGATGACGGTCTTAGCAAAGCGGATTTGGTTCTGGTTGATTTAGTCAGGACACAGCCGGAAGAAACATTAAGCTTTGGACGGAAACTGCTCGAAAGCGCAAAATCAAATGCTTCGCTTGTAGTTCTAGCAGCAATATACGACGCAGAATTGGGAGGAACAATCTCTCAGGTCGGAGAAAACGAATACATTGTTTACCTTGAAACTGGCGATGAATTATTCGACTTAATTTCGACTTTAACCAAAACCCGTAAATCTGATTTTTAAATAATTGGCGAGCGTTCCTCAGAGAACAGAAAAATAGCATCGCCATCAGAAAAAAGATAAAAAAAGAAAACACCCGCCTGAACTTTGACATTCAAGCGGGTGTTTTCTTCGTCGTGGCTGATTACTAACTAAGTAGCTACAAAACTAACTAACTAATCAACTAAGCAACTAACCAAATAGCTACTGAACTAACTAACTAACTAATCAAACTAACTATCTAACTAACTAGCAACCACTGACTGTTTACATAATACCAAAACGGGTTATTGACCGCAAGTTGGATTTACTTTAATTAGACCATCAAATCATTCATTAATTTTCACTGTTCTCTTCTCCTGATAAGTAATCCGAAACTCTCTTGTACGCTGATTCTGAAGCCGCCGGAATGAGCGTATTCTAGAGAGCAGAGGGATAAAATAAAAGCCGTGAAGTTTATAAATTCCTCACGGCTAATGCTTTTATTTATGAGTAACTAAACTCTCTAAATTCTGTTTGTTGTTTGGTCATTGCGAACAGTTCGATTATCATCTTGAACTACGACCGGACGCTTTTTCGGTAGTAAGCCAGCCAAACCAAGCAGACCAAGCAAGCCGATCCATCCCCAATCTGTATCGTCATCGCGTTCAACTGTTCTAGTCTCAGTTCTTGTAGCTCCTGTTGCATTGCCGTTATTATTTTGAGCGGATGCAGAAACACCCGTCAAAATCATCAGACATAAAACCAAGACTGAGATACGAGCAAACCTAAATAAGTTAAATAGTTTCATAATCATTCTTTTCCCGTTTTTGAAATAGCCACACTCAAAATGAATGCAGCAACACTAATCCCCTTGCTCATTCGCAATTAAAAGCGGATGCTTTCAATGCATTCTTGCTACTTTCCCATGTACTCGCAACTTTAATGCCGTCACCGGCTTTATTTACCTGAGATCCATTAGCGCTGGTTAAAATAATCAAGTGCAAAGCAATTGTTTTGAAATGGATATTGATGTAATAGTTAGTTTAGATGCCGACGATACGGATAATTTTAAGTCTTGGCGTCTAACTATTCCGCCACACGACACAAGATAAAAAAAACGACGCAAGCAGATTTGTCCGAAATTGATTTTTGCAGCGCAAATTTGCGTTTGAGGACGGTTTGCTGCAATATTTTCGGCAACGGGCGAAAGCATAGCTGGTTTTCAATTTATGGAAAATTGGGCGTGGATTTTATGGACGATTCTCGGAGTTTTGCTGATTGTGGCGGAAGTTTTTACCGCCGGATTTGTTTTGTTCGGTTTCGGGATTGCGGCTCTGGCGGCGGCTTTTGTCGGATTAATCGGTTTCGGCGTTTCTTTCCAATTTTTGATCTTCCTCATTGTTTCCGTTGTTTTAACCGCGCTTTCGAGAACGATCTTGGATAAATATTTTACTCATTCGCAGGAATTAAAATCCGGCGTTGACAGTTTGCCGGGACAAATCGGGACGGTCGTTTCGGCGAGCAGAGGCGCGCTCAAAAGCGGCGAAGTCAAAGTTTACGGCTCGGTTTGGACGGCTTATCCGGCGGAAGGCGAAGAATCTTTAGCAGAAGGCGAGCGAGTCGAAGTGGTTCGCGTGCAGGGAGCTTCGGTTTTTGTTAGAAGAATAGACGACAGCTTGCCGGATTGGCGCAAGCCAAACGAATTGCCGAGCGCAGATTTAATAGATAATCATTAAAACACAGAGATTTAATCAAATTAAAAACAGAGTTGAATAGCTATTTTTGGCATAAATCTACCTGACTTGCCAAACTTATTATTGGAAAGAAATTATTTGCTTTTGAGAGAGAACTCACAGATCGTTTGAGATTATTGTAAAAACGGAAACATTTAGAATTGAAGGGTAAAATTTGTTATGAAAAATGTGTTTTATCTTTTATTGTTTATTTTATTAGCTCCTTGCATTTCTCCGGCGCAGACCGTCGGCAATGCTTCATCCGAAAGCGTCAAAATCGAAGCGCAGCCTGCCAAAGGTTTTGCTTATCCGTATTATCTGTATGTGCCGAAGTCTATGCGCGAAGAAATCAAAGACGCGAAGAAAACGCGCACGATTCTCGTCATGCCAAACAATGCGGGCAAAACCAGCGACGATTTCGCCGTTCACGAAGCGGATGTAAAGCGAAAAATTAAGAATAACGCTGAAATCGCCGACAAACTCGGGGTCGCCATTTTAATGCCTGTTTTTCCGCGACCCCAAACCGATTGGCAGATTTACACGCACGCTCTCGACCGCGATGCGATGATAACCGGCAAAAAAGAATTTGCGCGGTTCGATTTACAGCTCGTCGCAATGATTGACGATGCGCGGGCGAAGCTGGCAAAGGAGAAATTAAAAATTGATAAACGAGTTTTGATGCTTGGATAGTCGGCTTCGGCAATGTTCGCCAATCGTTTTACGTTTCTGCATCCGAAGCGCGTCAAAGCCGCCGTTATCGGCTCGCCGGGCGGTTGGGCAATTGCGCCGGTGGCTTCGTTTAATGAGAAAGCCTTGCGCTACCCGATTGGGACGAGCGATTTTAAGTCAATTTCGGGCGAAAAATTCGACTTGAACAACTTGCGGAAAGTTCCGCTGTTTATATTCCTAGGCGATAAGGACGATAATGATTCGGTTATCTTCAGAGACAGTTACGAAAAAGAAGACGAAGATTTAATCATCGCGCTTTTCGGCAAAACGCCGGTCGAGCGTTGGGACGATTCAAAAAAGCTCTATCAGGATAGCAAGCTGAATGCGGAATTTAGACTTTACCCGAACGTCAAACACACCATAACGAAAGAAATATTCGACGATATTTTTGCGTTTTTCAAAAAATATACTGATTAGAAATACTATGTCTAATATCTTTTCGTTTTCCGAATAGAAATTACATCAAGATTCTTCAAACGTCAGCGGCTTAATCTCGACGGTTTCGCTTTCAGGCGCGGGCAGATCGTCGCCTTTGAAACGAGCGAGAATAACCGTGATGTTGTCTTCGCCGCCGCGTGCATTGGCTTCGCGCACCAATTCGTTGCAGGCTGCGGTCAAATCACCGCCCGCGTTCTGGACGAATTCGAGCAAATCTGCTGCCGACAGTTTATTTGAGAGACCATCGCTGCACAGCAGCAAAACGTCGTCGCGTCGCGGTTCAAAACTACAGCCGACCGGATAAATCTCGCTCTGCGCGCCGAGAGCTTGCAGAATCACGTTTCTGAGAGCGTGGCGTTCCGCTTCTTCGGGCAAAATCTGATTTGAATCAATCAATTGCTGAACGAGCGATTGATCTTTGGTAATTTGTTCGATTTTGCCGCCTCGAATCAGATAAGCCCGGCTGTCGCCTACTTGCAGCAGATAAACCGAATTGCCAACGGCGGCGGCGCAGGTCAAAGTCGCGCCCATTCCGTTAAATTGCGAATCGGTGCGACCTTTGCGGTGTATCTGGCGATTGGCTTGCAGTACGGAAAAATAGAGTTGTTTGATAAGGGAATCTCTGGCGTCCGGCTGGAGCGTGATTTCCGAATCTTCGCCGAGCAGAATGTCTCGGACGGTTTCGACCGCCATCTGACTGGCGACTTCGCCCGCCAGCGCGCCGCCCATTCCGTCGGAAACGGAGAGAACAATACCGGATTCGCCGAGCTTGATCGCCGGAAAATCTGCCGAAACCGTTGGACGCCCGCCGGTTTCAAAACGCGCGGAATCCAAATTAAGAAGTAAAAAATTATCCTCATTGCCGCGCCGCACGCGCCCGACATCGGATTTTACGTGAATCTCAAGCTGCATTTTTTATTGAATTACGAATTAAGAATTACGAATTAGGAATTAGATTACCAAATAAATACGTAATTCGTAATTGTTAATTCGCAATTGAATCGAGGGCTTGATCTAAATCAGCCAAAATATCTTCAATGTCTTCCACGCCGACGGAAATTCGCACCAGCCCGTCGGTGATTCCGAGTTGATTGCGTTTTTCAACCGGAACCGAAGCGTGCGTCATTGTCGCCGGATGCGAAATTAAGCTTTCCACACCGCCCAGGCTTTCCGCCAATGCGCACAGCCGAACCGACTCTAATACTTTACGCGCATTTTCGAGCGAACCCGTCTCAAAAGAAATCATCGCGCCGAAACCTTTTTGCTGGCGTTTCGCCAATTCGTGCTGCGGATGCGAAGTCAAACCCGGATAATAAACTTTTTTTACTTTCGGATGTTCGGCTAAAAACGCGGCGACTTGTCTGCCGTTTGCGTCGTGCGCCTGCATTCGCAAAGCCAGCGTTTTCGTGCCGCGCAAAACAAGAAACGAATCGAACGGCGAGAGAATCGCGCCGACGCCGTTTTGGACGAAAGCGAGCTTTTCCGCGTCAGTTTCGTCGTTTAAACAGACGCAGCCGCCGATGCTGTCGGAATGCCCGTTTAAATATTTCGTCGTCGAATGCAAAACGATGT
The DNA here is from genome assembly GCA_036388995.1 of Pyrinomonadaceae bacterium. Taxonomy (GTDB): domain Bacteria; phylum Acidobacteriota; class Blastocatellia; order Pyrinomonadales; family Pyrinomonadaceae; genus JALZCH01. The sequence goes on from DASVQU010000189.1 coordinate 32,223, forward strand.
CAACTCCGTGTTCAATCGGGCGCTGCAAGGCGGGCGACAGAAAAGTGTTGTCGCAAACCACGCGCGCTCCGTAAGAATGAGATAAATCCGAAACCGCCCGCAAATCTGTGACGCTCATCACCGGATTGGTCGGCGTTTCGACGAAAACCATTTTTGTATTCGGGCGAAACTCGGCTTCGAGATTTGCGATGTCGGTCGTGTCAACATAAGAAAACTCGATTCCGTAATCGGAGAGAATACGGTTGAACAGCCGAAAAGTTCCGCCGTAAGTGTTATCGGAAACGATTACGTGATCGCCCGCTTTGACCAGTCTTAAAGTCGCGTCAATTGCCGACATTCCCGATGCGAAAGCATAACCGAAACGCGCGCCTTCGAGCGCGGCGAGGTTTTTTTCAACCGCAAGCCGCGTCGGATTTTGCGTTCTGGCGTATTCAAAGCCTTTGTGACGACCGAGTCCCTCCTGAACATAAGTCGAGGTTTGATAAATCGGAACAATCACCGCGCCGGTTGTCGGGTCGGGTTCTTGTCCGGCGTGAATTGCAGTCGTGGCAAAGCCCATATACAAAAGCGTCTGAGATCAAAAAAACGTCAGAATAAGACAGGCTAAAATGGTAACTTGCCCGTCAATCGCTGTCAAACCTGCGTTAATTTTCGGTTACGGTATCTCGGCATCATTGAAAATTTTGTTAGCAAAAATAAAAAAATCAGTTAGAATGAGCCGGGCAATTCCGCAGGCGCCCGCAAATTATTAAATTTCGGCACAAAGCAATCGTTTATTCGCGTTTTAATCCAAATTTCCGGCGAAAGGTGTTTTAAAAAAAGGTGACAGACGAAAATATTTTAGAAATCGAAGAATCCTCAACCGACAACCGCAGACAATTTGACCGTCGCCCCGTCAACATCGAAATCCAGTTCGACGGCGGCGACGCGCGCGGACAAGCGACGACCAGAGACATCGGAATCGGCGGATTGTATATGGCGACGGATGCCCGCCTGCTCGAAGGTGCGGCGCTTCTGCTGCGAATGAACCTGGGCAATCAAGATTTGATGCTTTACGGCGTGGTCGCTTATTGCGATCCCGGACACGGAGTCGGCGTGCGATTTCATAATCTGACGCCTGAAGTCGAAAATATTTTGAAGAGCCATGTGCATTCAACTTGAGCGAACTGTTCTATGGTTGACAGTTAATGGTAAATTAAAAGTCAGTAATTAAGATTTTGCAGTTGACCTTCCTCCATAGGAGATATTTATGTTTGAACAATTTACGCTCGGAATCGAAGAAGAATTTCAAATTGTTGACCCGAAGACGCGCGAATTGCGCTCGCACGTTTCGGAGATTTTAGACGAAGGCAAGCTGCTTTTGGGCGAAAAGCTCAAACCGGAAATGATTCAATCAATGATTGAAGTCGGCACGGGAGTTTGCCATAACATTCAGGAAGCCCGGCAGGATATTTCGCAGCTTCGCTGCATTATTTCAAGTTTGGCGCGCAAAAAAGGCTTGGAGATTGTCGCGGCTTCGACGCACCCGTTTTCGCATTGGGACGATCAGAGGATTTTCGACGATTCGCGCTACGAATTTATTGTCGAAGAAATGCAGATGGTAGCGCGCAGTTTGCTGATATTCGGGCTTCACGTTCACGTCGGCATTGAAGACATGGAACGCCGGGTTCAAATTATGAACGCGGCGCGATATTTTCTGCCGCACGTTATGTGTCTGACGAATTCCAGCCCGTTCTGGCTCGGTTTTAACACGGGTTTGAAATCTTATCGCACTGAAGTTTTCAAGCGTTTTCCGCGCACGGACATCCCGGATCATTTTCACAATTACAGCGAATACGAAAGATACGTCAATTTGCTGATCAAGATGAATTGCATTGACAACGCGAAAAAGATTTACTGGGATTTGCGCCCGCACCCATTTTTCCCGACGCTCGAATTCCGCGTCTGCGACATTCCGACACGCATTGATGACACGATTGCGATTGCCGCGCTGTTTCAGGCAATTGTCGCCAAGCTGCATAAACTGATTGACCAAAATTTAGGCTTCCGCGAATATCGCAAAATGCTGATTCAGGAAAACAAATGGCGCGCCGTTCGCTGGGGGCTGCAAGGCAAGCTGCTTGATTTAGGGAAACAAAAAGAAGTTCCTGCGCGAGATTTGATTCTGGAATTGCTCGATTTTGTTGACGAAGTGGTTGACGATTTAGGCTCGCGCAAAGAAATCGAACATATTCACACAATTCTTGAGCGCGGCACATCTGCGGACGAACAGCTTCGCGTTTGGGAAGAAAATGGCAAAGATTTTAAGCCCGTCGTTGATATGCTCATCAAAAATACGATGGAAAGCGTGCCGGAGAAATGCTTTCCTTAATCAAATTCAGACAGAAAAAAGACGAGAGTTAATCTCGTCTTTTTTCTGTTTCTCTTTATCAGTTTAAATTTTTCAAAGCCGCTTCATTGTTTCGCTATCTTTCTCTTTTCCGTCACGCCCATTAAAAATCTAAATAACGCTGTAAATTTGTTTCAAACGGAGGTTTTTTTGTAGGCTCTCGGTTTGAAAATCTATAAGTTTAGTTGTTTTTTCCAGAGCAGCGTCAAAAAGAATGCCGGTTTGAGCGAACTGGCAGAAAACAAATCAATGTGACTAAAATTGTCATCCCCGGTGTGACAAAAAAGGTTATTTTTTACTAAGACAGAACAAAATAATTTATTAATAATGAATCTCAATCTATGCCGAAATGCCTGTTTAATTAAAAGAGTAATAAGAAGTTATTGGGATATTTGAAAATGAATAAACATCCCCTGAAAAACAGTCGGGGGAACATTATTCGAATCTATGAACTGGTACGTGTATTGCTATGCACCTTATCAATAAGTTTGCTTTGCCATATGCAAATGAAAAATTCAATTCACAACCAGAAGAAACAAAAAGGCTTTTCGTTAATTGAGCTGCTGGTTGTCATTGTCATCTTAGGCATAATCGTGACTTTGGCGGTCGGCGGATATAATCGCTCAGGCAATCAGCTTCAAAGACAGAGCCTGGCGGTACAGCTAAAAAATAATCTTGAAAGAGCGAGGTTCGATGCGGTAAAACGACGCGCTGCGAGCGATAACGGATTTTCGAGCGTGGTCATAAATCAAAGCTCATTCACTTTGAAAAATGATTCCAATCAAAATGGAGTTGTTGACCTTGCCGAATCTCAAACTTATAGTTTCGAACCGGGCGTCGCCGGGCAAATTGTCAGCAATTACCAATATCCGGTTACTGTAAGCTTCGACCGCCACGGTCACGCTTCTGCGGTTGATAAAAACAACGCTTCGATCAATAATCCGGTTTTTACCCTGTGCAATAAAAATTGCTCCGGCAACTCGTTTAATACCGAAAATGCCTCGATAATCTCAATCTCACAAACCGGAACCGTTTCCATTACCGCAGGCGGCTCCAGCACAACCTCTGCTTCAAATCCAACTTGGGTTGGTAATGTCAACTCAAATACAGGAATTAACCCGACGATCAAAGTCGAATCGAATTACACATATTGAAGTTTTATTCTAGTTCTTTAAGCGAAAAATCAATGGCAAACGCGATTAACAAAACCGAAACAATCAACTCCGGTTTAGAAAAAGGGCGCGGAGAAAATGGTTTTACATTAGTTGAGGCGATGATAGCGATTTTTATTTTAACAATCGCTTTGCTCAGCGCGGCTACGATGTTCGCTTACGCGACTAAGCGAAATACCGGAAATAACACCCGTTCGCAGGCGCTTGCCGTTCTACAACAAGAGATTGAAGTGATCCGTGCATTGAAATTTACACCTACAAGTATCGATCCGCCTCTAACCGGCGGTACGAAAGCGGCAAGGACTGTGACCGTGATTAATAACGGAACCTACTCGGTTCAAGTTTGGGTTGACGACAATCCGAACTTAGGCGGTATTCAAATTGATAATACCACCACTCTAAAAGAAATTACTATCGAGGTTACCGGTCCGATTTTAGGTGAAAGTTGGGCAAGCGCAGTTCCCTCCAGAGCCGTTTTCCGACGCGTCAGAGCAAATTGAACTTATGCCGTTTAAAGACAAGTATAGACAATCCGCACAATTTCATAATCGAGTCGGCAGCAATCAAGACGGATTTTCGCTTCTCGAATTAATGATTGCGATGACCATCATCCTGGTTTTGATGGCGGCGGCAATGAGTTTGTACGGGGCAGCTTTCAGCACTCGAAGCAGGGAAACGAGACGAACCGATGCGCTGTCGTCCGCTCGTGCGGCTATAGATTCAATATCGCGCGAAATAGCAAATAGCGGCTACGGCTTACAAGATACCGAATTGCTGCCTCATAACGGAATCGTCTGGAATGAATCAACCAGCCAGCGGATTCATTTTCGCTCCAACTTTCAAAACAACGAAAATCCGTTGGCAACCGACGACCCGGGCGAAGATGTTGCTTATTACCTGGACAATACCACTCAATCAATTCTCCGATTTGATCGATATAGCAATCCTCAAACCTCAGTGATTGTTAATCGAATCAGCAGCCTCACGTTTGAATATTTCAACAATGTCGGCACAAACTCGACGGCAACCCAGGTCACGGTACCGACTAAAGATACTGCGCGAATAAGGATAACCGTTGAAGTTATGCTCGAAAATGTCGTCGGTCAGCCGAACGATCAAAGAGTCAGACTAACTTCGGAAGTAGCTCTCAGAAATTCACGTTATATGTTGAATCAGTATTAATTTGTGTAAGTTGAGGTGAACAGGATGGATAATAACAAACCGATTGAAAAAAAGAACGCAAACAACGAGCGCGGCGCTGCGCTGGTAATGGTTTTGATCATTTCGACATTACTGCTCATTGTCGGCGGTTCGCTCCTTCTTTCCGCCTCGGTGAATACCGCAAACGTAACTGATTCTTTGTCGGAGCAACAAGCTTATTACGCGGCGGAAAGCGGTTTGAACACTGCTTTGAACGTGTTAAGAGGAAATGTTGTCGCATCGTCTCTTTTTGATTCGACCGCTTTACCATCTGCCGCCGTAAACAAAATCACTTATCGAAAAGCTGTTACAAAAGCAGACTCCAATGCGCCGAACGATTCTGCTCTCGAAGCGAGGCTATCGCGTTGGATAACTTACAAATATTCCGGCAATGCTTCGGACCGGGTTGGCATTGGCGAGGCAACCAGCAATACGGATTTCAGGCTAAGTATCGAACAAACAAGCAACAATAATGATAATGTTACGTTTTCTACCACCGGAACCGTAAACGGTTTAAGCCAATATAGTATTCAAAACGGAAAAGTTATTATTAAATTTGTTGGAAAAAATACAAATGATATTAATGTTTCAAGCGGATTTGCGGATACGAACATTGGAAATTTCGATATAAAAGTTACAGGCGGGGGCGCAAGTCTGGATCAAGATGTGCGGTTCTCAATTGTGTATCAAATGACAGCGCCGAATAAAGCCAGCAGAGTATTACGCGGTTGGATCAGAAGTTCAGATTCAAACATAACTCTCGGCAGCGTCGGTAATCTTAAGTTCGAATTCGACGCTCCTTATTTTGAATTAACAGGCAGCAAAATAAACATTACGCCCCAATCTGTAACCCCGAATCCGCCAAACGTTAGCGGCGGATTAACTCCGATCAACGTTCGCGTAACTCCGCCCGAGCCTCAAAGACTCGTTATCCGTTCGACAGGTTTTGGACCTCGCGGAGCGCGGAAACAATTAGAGGCAATTGTTCAAAAAGACCTTTTTGGAGGCTTATACGCTCCGGCAACTTTAACAATGGTTGGTTCGCAAACCGGTTTTTATTTTAATCAGGGAAACTCAAATGTTACGACTTATTCGGGTAAAGACTTAACTACGCCAATGATGATTCCGCCAATCGGAACTGCGGTTCCCGGATTCAACATTGATGCTTTAGCCACTCAAATTGCCAGCTCAAATGTTAATATGGTCGGTTATCCAGGTGATGTAACCGCAGAGACACCCGATTGGTTAAAAACGGCGGCAGAGCTTAACGCCACAATCAGCCAGCTTCGGTTAATTGCACAATCTACAGGACGCTATTACGCTTCCGGCGTCACGCCGCCCAATTTCGGCGATTTTGCTACGGGAAAAGGTATTACTTTCATAGACGGTAATGCGGAATTGCAACAGCAAGACGGCGGGGGTATTTTAGTTTGTACCGGAACGCTGACTTTTCACGGCGCTTATAATTTTAAAGGTTTAATTATTGTCACCGGCGCGGGCGGCATTAAACGAAGCGGCGGCGGTAACGGTAATTTGCTTGGAAATTTAGTTGTTGCTCCTTATAACCCAAACAATTTGGCGGCAGGTTTCTTAGGTCCAAAATATGATTTATCGGGCGGGGGGGTCTCAACCATCAGATACGACTCAAGCAGCGTGTTTAACGGACTTGAGGCTTTAGATAATATTGTTATTGGACTTGCGGAGAAATAAGAAGCCTTGTCGTAGTTGATATAATCTCTCTGTTAAGAGTTTTAGATTTATTCAAATTTTGAAAATAAATGTCAGCTAAAACTCTTAACAATTTCTTCTCTAATCTTCCTTCAACGATAAAGCGATTCCAAAATAATGAAAATACCATCAATATTAATCCTTCTTTTAGTTCTAATTCCGTTTTCAGCTTGTTCAAAAAAACAATCTAACGCGAAATTACAAACATCCGGTGCGCAAAATTCAAACAATATTACGCCGCAGCAGAGCGAGATTAGCGCGAACGGTGAAGAAGTAATTAACAATGCACCGAAACCGGCGGCAGCTACCTACGGTGAAACGAAGGGCAGTTGGTATAACACAGAGGTTTATGAGCTATTCGATGGATTTGGCAATAAAACGGAAAACCGTATATTTAAAGATCATCCAAGATTAACATCGGTAATAGTCGCAACAACCGCAAAAGGCGAACAAACCGTCGAGGTTTATGGACAAAACGGCGAAAGAAAACAACTATCGGCGGATATGGTTGAAAAGGCTTTGAAGGGAACTGGGGATGAAATTGCCGATGCAGCCGGAATTTTCCAAACCAAAAAACAAGTTCAAATGCCAGAATTTAGTTTAACCGCGGCGCAGGCTCAAAACCCTCAAACAACCGATGTAACTCCTAAAACTGTTTCACCTGTAATTGAGGAGCCTCCAATCAAAGAAGCCGTTAAAGTTGAAACGACTGAGCAGACACAAACAACGCAAAAAACTGAGATTCTGCAATCATCGGTTAAAACCGAAAGCAAAACCCAGCCAAATAATGAACGTTAGATTTATTTGCTTAAATTGATTTAAATAATCTTTAGCTGAAGTTTTCCGGCAATTAATGCCGATCAGTTTTGCGCTTTGCGTAAAACAGCATCAATTTTTTCCTGTTCGCGCTTTGCCCAATCGCAAAGCGCTTTTTTGTCCGCATCGGTTAAATGCGCCGACGGGTGCAGCAAAACGTAATTCCAAATCGGCATTTCGCCTGCATTGACCTGTTCGCAAATTTCTTCGAGCTTACGCGAGGCTCTGCCGGGCGAAAGCTTTCCCCATTCGGAAAAATTAAGCTCGATGCGCCCTTCCTCGACGTGAGAAGCCATAAACCACGATGCGGGCGCAACATTGCTGTACCAGATCCAATCGGTTCGGTTTGAATGACAATCGTTGCACGAGCGCGCCAAAATCGAATCAATTTCCGGCGGCACATTCAGTTTGGCTTGAATTGTTTGGGTTTCGTCAATCGGCGGATTTGTTCGCGAAGGACGGACGAATTGAATTCCAATGAATAACAGCGCCAAAACGATAGCCGTCCATTTCAAGTATTTTTTCATTGATTTTCTTTTGGAAAGAAACTCTTTAAAATTTTGCCTTTAAAAAAGTGATTGTCTATTTTACGCCGATTTTTGTTATAGAATATACAGACAAATTCGTGATTTTGATTTAAGATGACTAAATTAAAGGTTCAAACAAAAATGCTAAAAGACGACACCGGCTTAATCGAAAAAGAAGTTGATGCGCGCATCAAATATCCCTGTTACAAATCGTTTGACGAAATTATTGACCTCGAAGAATTAAAATCTCTGGACGGCTACATTACCGAAAGAATCGAGCGCCACATTCAAACGGAAAAAGATTCTTTTTTTTGGAATCAGTATCGTTTGGACAGCGCCGCGCCCGATAAACCCGGCGTTCGTGAAATCTGGCTGACGAAAACGAAACCCGGCGTGCCTTACAACTATCAGGACCTCAACAAACCGGAATTATGGCAGCCGACCGAAGCCGCCGACGAATTTTCCGATGTGATGCGGTTTGTTTCCCGATTGCCATTCAAAGCGACCGGCAGAATCCTGATTATTTATGACAATACGGGCGCGGAAGTTCCCGCTCACCGCGATCATCTCCATACTGACATTTGCCACGAGTTTCTCTGGTTTCGCACGAATAAAAACAAGCCTTTTTATATGCTCAATCACAAAACCGGCGAGAAATTATACGTTGATTCGTATTCCGCCTGGTTCGATTCGGTCAATCAATTTCACGGCAGTAATGCGGGCAAAGGCTTGTCTTTCAGCTTTCGCGTTGACGGCGTTTTTTCGGACGAGCTGAGAAAACAAATCCCGAAACCGGAATTTAACCACGCTTCGACGCCCGCGCTGTGGAGTTGGGTTTAACTAGGGCTTTCTTTAAAAAAAGGCAAACTATAAACTGTAAACTCTGAACTATAAACTGTTTTGCAGAAAAACTTTGTTTCTTTGCAAGACAGTTTATAGTTGAAAGTTGATAGTTTATAGTTGTGCTTATTCTCGTATAGTTGAATGACTATCATTAACAAAAAAGGCGGTCGTGAAACCGCCTTTTGATTGTTTATTGTTTCTGCTGTCTTTTATGCTCCAAAGCCAGCTCCAAAAAGTTTTCAAATAAAATCCGCCCGTCGCGCGATTCGTTTTGATGTTCCCAGCGAGTGCGATTTTTGTTCCAATCTTCAAACGATTTTTCGAGATGGAATTGAACCGTGTAAATCAATTGTCCATCGCTGCGTTTGACCATCATCTGATTTCTGCAAAGAACCGCCGTCGCCAATAATTCAAAGCCTTCGGGGACGCCCATCACCTGTAAGCCGTGATTTTGCCAGACGCGCAAAATGTCGGCTTCTTTGGTGTAATCTTGCCAAACGCCGCTGTCCGTATCGGCGATGCCTTTGAAAATCGGATCGGTCGGGTCTGTGATGCGGACGAAACGGTATTGATACTCAACAACGCGGTCGGTACGCTTTTCCGCAGGCGCCTCATTGTTCAATGTCGCCAGATGCGAGCCGAAACTTTGTCCGACGAGCTGGTGTGCGCCGCAAATCGCTAAAATCGGAATCTTTGTCTTTTTGACGAATTTTGCAAATTTTTCGAGATGCCTGGGATTATAGTAATCAAAATCAGTCAAAGTTCCGCTCATCACGATGGCTTCGGGGCTAAACGCTTTGGCGGCTTCGGCGACTTCCGAAAGATGTACTTGCAGCGTCTTCGGCTTTTTCACCAGCCGCCAGACGTTTTTCATAATGTTTTCGCAAGCCATCGCCGAAATTTTGTTTTCGAGCTTGAGGCGCGCGTTCATTGTGCCGTTCCATTCTTGGCGCGCCAAATCGGAAACGTCCGATTCGTAACGGAGCAAATCATTAACGACCAGAACTCGTGCGGTTTCAATACGTTTTTCAATCGGCTCGTAGCGGCAAAATGCCCGCTGATTAAAAGGAAACGGAAGCGGTTCGGCTTCCTTTGAAGTAATATTTTTATTTAAAACTTCGGTTTTACCGACTGTATCTAACATAAACATTTTTACAATCTAATTTGTTGAATATAAAACGATTCAAGTTGTTCGTAATTTCAAGCAATCAGCGCGCCATAGAACGAAATGCAGTTAGCTTTTTCGCTGCTTCGTGTTTTGATTAAAATGAGGCATCAGCGAACCCGCGCCGATTTCCGCAATTTCGCGGCGCAGCTCTTTAACCAAAGCCGAGCGCAACCGAGAGCGCGTTTGGGGGGAATCGTTTTCGGTTGATTGTTCGAGAAAGAGCAACTGGCGCTGCCAGGCGGATTCAAGCTCGTCCGCTAATACAGAGATTTTAGTGATGTCGTAGGGAATTGCAACTTCAGAAACGCCGATTCGGGCAAAAACCTGCAAAAATCGGGCTGCCGCCAAATCCGGGCAAGTGATTCTTTGATTTCCGATTTTTAATTCGACTCCGAGCAAAGTGTATTGAATTTCGGCTTTGTTTTCCTTTTCGGGAACATCGAGCCGGAAAGATCGGGTTCTGAGCGTGCGGACTTTATTTTGATAAATCGCGGGCAGCCAACCGTCGCCCGCTTCATTTTTTAAAAAAACGATTTTGTCAGCCAGAGAAGAACGTGCGGGATTTTTATTTTCGCTTTTTGAAATTCCGGTAATTTTTTGCTGCCCGACGCTCATTAGTAAAATGTAGAATTAGAAAACTGATTCTTCTACATTTTACATTCTACATTCTACATTCTTCCAGCGCGCTATTTTTCGGCTTGAATCACAGCGGCAGCCGGATTTCTTTGAAACGCTCGAATCGCCCCGTTGCTGAAAATGCCGAAACCGAGAACTCCTATAACAGCCAAAATCAAAACCACCGCTAAACTTGCCGGAATTCGCGGCAAAGCCCAATCGGTCGTTCGCTCGCGGAAAAACATCACGACAATCAAACGCAAATAATAATAAGCCGAAATCGCCGTGTTGATAACCGCGGTGATGACGAGCAGATAAAATCCGGCGTCGAGAGCCGGGCGGAAAACCAGGATTTTGCCCGTAAAACCAGCCGTTAAAGGCAATCCAAAAAGACTGAGCATAAAAAGGCTCAAAGTAAATGCCAAAACGGGTGCGCGAAAACCGATTCCGGTGTAATCTTCAAATTCGGTGCGGCGGTCGCCTTTCTGCGCGAGCAAGGTGACGACGGCAAACGCTCCCAGCGAAGTAATTGCATAAGCCAGCATATAAAACGCGACTGCGGCAATCGCGTTGTCGCGTTCGGCGGCTGTGCGTGCCGCGCCGGCGCCGACAAAACCGACGAGCGCGTAACCGGCGTGCGCGATTGAAGAATACGCAAGCATTCTTTTGATGTTGTTCTGCACAATTGCCGCCACATTGCCGACAACCATTGTAATCATCGCCATCACGCTTAAAGCCGAAAGCCAGGTCGTATGAAGATTTGCCGAGACATTATCTGAAGCAGCGGTCGCAATGAACGGAAACGCAAAAATGAAAACCCGCAAAAACGCCGCAAAACCGGCAGCTTTTGAACCCGTCGCGAGCAGGGAAGTAATCGGCGTCGGCGCTCCTTCGTAAACGTCCGGCGTCCAGACGTGAAAAGGCGCCGCAGCGATTTTAAATCCGAAACCGATCAGCATCATCGCCGCGCCGACGAGCAGCAAAGCCGGAAAAAAAGCCGTGTCCAGTCTCGAAGCGATAATCGTGATATTCGTCGAGCCGGTCGCGCCATAAACGAGCGCCATTCCGTAAAGCAAAAACGCCGAAGAAAATGAACCCAGAATAAAATATTTGAGCGACGATTCGTTCGACCGCAAATCAGTACGGCGCAAACCCGCCAGAACGTAAGTCGCAATCGAGAGCGTTTCGAGTCCTAAAAACAAAATCACCAAATCATTGCCCGACGCCATCAACATCATTCCGACCGTGGCGAAAAGCAAAAGCGAATGATATTCGCCCACTGGAACGTTTTCGTTTGTCACCCAAATTTCCGAAATCAAAATCGTGCAAATCGAAACGAGCAAAAACACTAGGGTGAAGCTCAAACGCAATGCATCGAGCGTCATCATTCCGTTAAAATCGTTCGGGTTTGCAGCCAAACCGGGACTCGTCCACAGCCAAATGGTCGCCGCGCCCGCAGCGATTAAACCGATGATTGAAAGCGCGCTGGTGACAAAACGCTGGCGCGGCGCAAAACAATCAATCAGCATCACGATTGCAGCCACCGCAGCTACAATCGTTTCGGGCAAAATCAGCGGAAAATTGATTTCCGGGTTGGCAAGTTGTTGAAGAAAAATTGCGTTCATTTTTATTTGTTATTTTCAGCCGATAAATAAGATTTCTCACCGGCATTTATCTTAATCGGCAAGTGATTTTCTTTCGGCGGAATCGGACAGGAATATCTATCATTGCCGTAAGCGCATGAAGGATTAAAAGCTAAATTAAAATCCAGAATTGTTTCGCTTGATTCGGGAATTTTAAGATAAACATATCTGCCGACGCCGTATGTTTCGGAACCGTTTGTTTTGTCTTTAAAAGGCACCAGCAGAAAATTTTTATATTCGGCGTATTTTCGATCAATTTCCGGTAATTCCCATTGATAAGCGCTGAGCGAGTAAATTTTTCCGTTTAGCTCAAAGCTCAAAACGCCGAATTTCTTGTATTTTGTTGAATTGCCGGAAGAAGTCGGCATTTGAAAATATTTTTCGTCCGGCGTTTGTTTAAAGCGCGCGTTAAAACGGTATCTGGAATTTACCGGAAAATAGTTGAGACCTTTAAAATCCGCAAAATCTTCCGCTTTTAGAGGCGATTCTTCTTTGTTGCGAAACTCTTTATCGCGTCCTTCCCGAAACGTTTTCAAATCAGTTGTGCCGTAAAAAGTCTGCGCTTCAGCCGTCACAAAAAAGACGGCAAAAATCAGAAAAAGCAAAACTGGAAAACTAAATTCTCTCATTTGTGCGTTTCGGCGATTGTGCCGCCCGCCGGGCGATTTTCCAGACGCTGTTGGATCGCGATGATTGATTCTTGCGACCTTTTCAAAAACGGTTTCGGATAAACGCCCATATAAACCATCAAAATCAACAACGGCACGAGCAAACCGATTTCACGATAGTTTAAATCAGGCAAATTTCGGTTTTTCGGATTCGTGACTTTACCAAAGAAAACGCGCTGAACCATCCAGAGCAGATAAACCGCCGCCAAAATCACGCCCGTTCCTGCAAGCATTGTCGCCACCCAATTCCAGTTAACCGAATTTGTGACCGCCAGCGCGTTTGAATTCCACATTCCGAGCATCGTCAAAAATTCGCCGACGAAGCCGTTTAAAAAGGGAAGCCCGATTGACGACATTGTGGTAATCACAAAAAACGTCGCATAAATCGGCATCACGTTTGCCAGACCACCGAATTCTTTGATTTCGCGCGTGTGTCGCCGGTCGTAAATCATTCCTACGAGAAGGAAAAGCGCGCCCGTTGAAACTCCGTGATTGAGCATTTGATAAAGCGCGCCCTGCATTCCGATTTCGTTAAAGGAAAACAGACCGAGCACCACAAAACCCATATGCGAAACCGACGAATAAGCGACGAGCCGTTTCATATCCGGCTGCACCATCGCCACGAGCGCGCCGTAAATAATGCCGATTACAGCCAGAATGATAAAATACGGCGCAAGCTCGCGCGCCGCTTCCGGGAAAAGCGCGAAATTAAAACGCAGCAAACCGTAAGTTCCCATTTTCAAAAGCACCGCTGCAAGAATTACCGAGCCGGCGGTCGGCGCTTCGGTGTGCGCGTCGGGAAGCCAGGTGTGAAACGGAAACATCGGGACTTTGATTGAAAACGCGATGGCAAACGCCAGAAACAGCAAAATCAAAGTGTTATGCGGCAAAACCAGAGCGTTTGTACTTAAAGAATTAAGCAATGTAACGTAGTCGAACGTGCCGAATCCGGTTGCAGTCAAATGTAAATAATAAAGCGCGATGATTGCGACGAGCATCAGCAGCGAACCGACTGCCGTGTAAATAAAGAACTTTGTCGCCGCATAAATGCGATTCGTGCTGCCCCAGATTCCGATCAGGAAAAACATCGGAACAAGCGACGCCTCGAAAAACAGATAAAAAACGAGCAAATCGAGCGAGCAGAAAACGCCAATCATCGCCGATTCGAGCAGGAGCAAAAAGGCGTAAAAAGCCGCCGGGCGTTTTTCGACCGAATTCCATGCCGAAAGAATCGCAATCGGCATTATAAACGTCGTCAAAATCACCAGCCAGATGCTCATTCCGTCAACGCCGACGTGATAATTCGAGCCGATTGCTTCGATCCAGGGCACATTTCTGACGAAATAAAAACCGTCGCGCGGCGCGGGATTGTCGCCCAGCAAAAGAAGCGAAACCAGAAACACGAGCGTCGTTATGCCGAGCGCGATCCAGCGATATTGTGCGGCTTTTGCTTCGTCCGAAGCGTAATTGGCAAACATCGCGTGTCCGGCAACGGCGAGCGCGCCGAACGTCGGCAGCAAAATCAAAATCGTTAAAAGATTTTCAGTAATAAAATCCATTTTTAATTATCTGAGCGGAGCGGCGTTAATCAGCTTTGCGCCGTAATAAATAAAATATCCGATGACAATCAATGCGCCGAGCAGGATAACAGCCGCATACGAGCGCACAAAACCGACTTGAACACGGCGCACAACGTCGCCGAAGTCAGCCATAAATCTGCCCAAACCGTTGACAATTCCGTCAACGATTCCTATATCGAAAATCTTCCACAGACCTTCACGCGAACCCGTTGCAATCGGATCAACAATGCCTTTGTTGTAAACCTCGTCAACATACCATTTGTTTTCGAGAATCGAAGGCATTTCGAGCAGCGGATTTTTGCGGAAAACCGCAATTCCGATTCCGATTCCGGCGGCTGCTAACGCCAAAGAAAGCAAAGCGAGTAATCGTTCGGTTCTGATTTCTTCGGGCGAATGCGCTCCGGCGGCGTGTTCGCCTGCGGTTGAATGCTCGCTTGCGGCTGTTGTCGCGTGCGAATCGGCTTTCGGCTCTGTTGTAGCAATCGGTGCATGTCCCGATTCGTTTGTCGGATGCGAAGCGTTTGCCGTTTCGCTGTGACCGCCCGTTTTCGCGGCGGGCGTTGTTTCGCCGTGTGTGGTTGCTTTATGCGGCACGCCGACTTTGGCAATGACAGGTTCGAGCGTGTGTTCAAAAACATTTATGTCGCCCGCGCCAACCATCGAGCTAATCGCATACGGAATTCCAACCAGACCGCCGACAGTCGAAAGCACAGCCAAAACCGCAAGCGGAACCCACATTACAGCGGGCGATTCGTGCGGTTTGAAATCGTGCGGCAGATGATGATGTTCTTCGTCTTCATCTTCGTCATCGTGATGCGGTAAATCAGCCGCGTCGTGCGCGTCGCCGTGCGCGTGTGCCAATTCTTCGGTATCCGCACCTTCGTGTTTATGGCTGCCGTCTGTAACTGCGTGATCGCCGAAACGCTCGCCCGTCCAAAAAGTCATCGCCATCAGGCGCGTCATATAAACGGCGGTTAAAACAGCGGTGAAAAGCCCGACGCCCCACAAAACATAATTCCAGCCTGCTGGCAAACCGTGCGCGCTGAAAGTTTTATATAAAATTTCGTCTTTCGAGAAAAAACCAGCCCACGGTGCAATTCCGCATATCGCCAGCCAGCCCAAAAGCATCGTGATGTGCGTAATGGGCATATATTTTTTCAAATTGCCCATTCGCCGCATATCCTGTTCGTGGTGCATTCCGTGAATCACCGAGCCCGAACCCAAAAACAATAGAGCTTTGAAAAATGCGTGCGTCATCACGTGGAAAATCGCCGCTATAAACGCGCCGACGCCGCACGCCAGAAACATATAACCGAGCTGCGAAACCGTCGAATAAGCGAGAACTTTTTTAATATCGTTTTGCGCGAGTCCGATTGTCGCGGCAAAAATCGCCGTTAAAGCGCCGATTACGGCGACGATAAACATTGCCGTCGGCGCGTTTTGGAAAATGGCATTGCAGCGGACGACCATATAAACGCCCGCCGTGACCATCGTCGCGGCGTGAATCAAAGCTGAAACCGGGGTCGGACCAGCCATTGCATCCGGCAGCCATGTAAAAAGCGGAATTTGCGCCGATTTCCCGGTCGCGCCGATAAACAATAAAACCGCTATTGAAGTAATTCCGCCCGCGAAAATCGCTCCCCAAGTAAACGGATCGGCGGACATTGCAGCGATTTGACCGAGCGCGGAAGGCATTTCCGGTTTGTCAAAAAACGAAATCGAGCCGGTCATAAAAAAGACCAGCAGAACGCCCATTAACACGCCCCAATCGCCGATGCGGTTCATCACAAACGCTTTTTTTGCGGCTCGTCGCGCTTCGTCGCGCTTGAGGTAATAACCGATGAGCAGAAACGAACACAAACCGACGCCTTCCCAGCCGACGAACATCAGCAAAAAGTTGTCGCCCAAAACGAGCGTCAGCATTGAGAACATAAACAGGTTCAAATACGCGAAAAAGCGATAAAAACCTTTGTCGCCGTGCATATAGCCGGTGGCGAAAATGTGAATCAGCAGCGCTACAAATGTAATAAAACAAGCATAAATCGCGCTTAAACGATCCATCGCCAGACCGAAATCCGCGCGAAAACGCCCGACTTCAATCCACGTCCAAATCTGGTCAAAAACCGGCGTTGTCGAAACAAGCGCGCCCGGATGCGGCGTTCCGATGCCAAAGGCAGCCATAAACGCCACAACGGTGGAAACGCCGACTGCGGCGCAAGCGACAGTTCCGCTAAAGGCTTCGCTGTTCATTCGTTTTCCGAACAGCCAGTTAATAACCGCGCCCAAAAGCGGCGCAAAAATAATCAGACTTAAATAATTGTTCTCAATCATTTCAAAGTGAATCGTGAACGGTGAATCGTGAATCGCGGCGAACAAAAAAACTATTTACGATTGACGATTCACGATTTACTAATTTCTCAAAATGCTGGCTTCGTCAACGTCGAGCGATTCGCGGTTGCGGAAAATCGCAATGATAATGCCGAGTCCGACGGCGGCTTCGGCTGCCGCGACGCACATCACGACGAAAACGAACATCTGTCCGGTCGTGTCGTTAAAAAAACGCGAAAACGCGACGAACGTCAGATTAACGGAATTGAGCATCAGCTCGATGCACATAAACATTCCGATGGCGTTGCGTTTGTAAACCACCCCGAACGCGCCGATGGCGAACAAAATCCCCGAAAGCGTTAAATAAAGTGCAAGACTTGGAACCATAAAAATTATTGCGCCAACAAACGGGCGAGCGCTTCTAAATTCGTCTTTTTATCAAAAACTGAGCGCACCGGGATTGAAAAATCCGGTAAAACAAAGCTGCTGATCGCGCCGTCTTTCGTCTTTAATAAAAGCTC
Source organism: Pyrinomonadaceae bacterium (assembly GCA_036388995.1). Lineage (GTDB taxonomy): Bacteria > Acidobacteriota > Blastocatellia > Pyrinomonadales > Pyrinomonadaceae > JALZCH01. Next base: position 49,421 of record DASVQU010000189.1, read on the forward strand.
GTACTCGCCCGTTTGTAAAACGAATTGCTCGATTGTTTCTTTGTCCGGGTCAACAATCCAATATTCGGCTACTCCGTGCGCCGCATAATCCTGAAATTTCGTTTCGCGGTCGTGTTTCGCGGTTGAACCCGATAAAACCTCGACGATGAAATCCGGCGCGGGAAATTTCATCTGTCCTTTTTTAAATTTTGCTGCCTTCGCTTTGCCGAAAAAACAAATGTCCGGCTCATAATCGTTCCGCGTCAGCGAAATCAAAATCTTCTCAAAGCCGACGAAACCTAAATCGTTTTTCAAAACGAATGTGTCCAACAGTTTGTAAATAAAACCCGTTGCCGTATTGTGTTCAATCTTAACGGGCGAATGAAAAATGATTTCGCCGTTAATGAATTCCATTTTTTTGTTTTCTTCGATGATTTCGTAAAAATGCCTTCGTTTAGCTTGTTCGGCTTCGAGCGCGGATTTTACCTGCTCCGCTAAAATCGCGGCGTTTGGCATTTGCAGAATTTGCTCAAGGGAAATCATCAGCAAAGTTTTTTAAACGTGTCAATTATCGTGACGGCGTTCTCTTTCCTCTTCCACAACTTCTTCTAATTTCTGTGTCTGCAAACGGCGCGACAACATCATTGCTCCGACAATCGCCATTAAAAGCAGCACGCCGGTTACTTCAAACGGCAGTAAATACGACGTGAACAGCGATTTGCCGATTTCAAACGGCAATCCCATCGTCGGATTATCGGTTGCGGCGGCATTGTTTGGCAGCCCGCGATTAACCGCGTAAAAAATAAAAAGAGCTTGTGCGGCGAGCGCCAAGCCCATTACCGCGCCGATTGCACCGAGCGATTTCAATCGCTTTGTCGAAAATACATCTTCCTCGACGTTTAAAAGCATAATGACGAAGACGACCAGAACCATAATCGCGCCGGCGTAAACTATAATTTGGACGGCGGCGATAAACGGCGACGCCAACATCACGTAAAGCGAAGCGAGCGCGATGAAAACGCCGATCAGGGAAATCGCGCTGTAGAGCGGATTGCGCTGCAAAACGACTGCCAGCGCGCAGCCGATTGCCAATCCGGCAAAAACAATAAATGCAGCAGTTTCAAGCATCTTTAATTATCTCGAACCGTTTAAAATAAAAACAAAAGTAATCGTCAAAACGACATTCAAAATCGCCGCGGGCAGCAGGAATTTCCACCCGAAATTCATCAACTGGTCAAAACGGAAACGCGGAAGACTGCCGCGAACCCAAATGTAAAAGAAAAGAAAACCGAAAATTTTAGCGAAAAACGCTATCACGCTAATAATTGCGTAGGGAATTGAGCCGTAAGCAACCAGATGCGAAAGACCGGGAACGTGCCAGCCGCCCAGAAACAAAGTCGCGCACATCGCGGAAACCGTGAACATATTGACGTATTCCGCCATAAAAAACAGCGCGAATTTGAGCGCGCTGTATTCGGTGTGAAAACCCGCGACTAATTCGGTTTCGGCTTCGGGCAAGTCGAACGGGACGCGGTTTGTTTCGGCAAAAGCGGAAATCAAAAACACAATGAAACCCAAAAATTGCGGGATAATGTACCAGCCCGGCAAAATGCCGCCCCAACTGATTGTTTGCTGTTCGACAATCGTAAAAACGTCGAGCGAACCGGCTAAAATGACAACGCCGATAATTGACATTCCCATCGAAAGCTCGTAAGAAATCATTTGAGCCGACGCGCGAAGCCCACCCATCAAGCTGTATTTATTGTTTGAAGACCAGCCCGCGAGCGCGATTCCGTAAACGCCAATTGAGGTGACCGCTAAAACGAAAAGAAGCGAAACGTCGAAACGCGCGATGGCGAGCGGAAACGAGCTTAAATATTGTCCGGCGTAGGGAATGTCCTGCAAACCGAGCGAGGTTAAATTAACGTTTGGTCCAAACGGATAAACCACCATCGGCAGCAGCGCGCAAATCAAAGCGATCAGCGGTGCCAGAAAATAAACAAATCTGGTTGATTTGTCGGGAATAATGTCTTCTTTAAAAATGAATTTGAGGAGGTCTGCAAACGGCTGCATCATTCCCCAGGGTCCGACGCGATTCGGTCCGATGCGCCCTTGAATCCAGCCCAAAACCTTGCGTTCCGCCAAAACCGTATAGGCGACAACCATCAAAACGGCGTTGAAAGCAAGAAAGCAAGCGGCAAATTTTATAAGAAAATAAACTGCGGCGTTGGTTAAATCCATAAAAGATTAATTTTAGTTTAAAGCGGGCATTTTACCGCCCGCTTTTGTACAAAACAACGTTTATTTGACGGGCATCGCGCCCATTCCGCTTTCGCGATCGGCAATTTGCGACAGTTGATGCTCGCGTTTGCCCGTTCCGTTCCCGCGCTCGATTTGATAAAGCGGCGAAACCAAAACATTTTCGGGCTTTTGATTGCCGTCCCAGAGATATTGAAACTCAGGCGTTTTGCCTGTCATTGTTCCCGGTTTATGCAATTCCGAACCGATTGGCGGCTCTTCGCTGATTTTGCTCGGCGTCTCGCTCAAAGCCTCGACGCGCGAGCGCATCGTTTGAATTTCAGCCGCCAGATTTTGCTGTCCGACGACTTGGTGTTTGACCTGGACGGGCTTTGTTTCGTCTTTGAGAGCCGGATAGCGAAGCCCGGCATACGCCGGAACTTTGTCTGCAAGCTCACGGAAAACCGCAGTCGCAGCCATATTGAAACCAAAATCAACACCGAATTCATACGAAAGCAGCGAGAGAATTACCCAATCCTGTTTCGATTGATTAATCGGCATTACCGATTGGCGAACGCGCTGAACGAGTCCGCCGCTATTGGTAAAAGTCCCGTCGTTTTCGGCAAAGCTCGCTGCCGGAAGAACGACATCCGCATATTGAGTTGTCTCTGTTTCAAAAAGCTCCTGAACGACGACGAATTCCATGTTGCTGAGCGCGGCTTCATCCAAATGCTGCGGCAATAAGCTGCCGCACATATAAAGCGCGCGCGAATTATTTAAAACTTCGGCGACGGTTTTTCCGCCCGGAACCATATCCGCCGCGCCGACGCTGTTATTGTAAAGCGGCAAAGGATGCAGCAAAACTCGCTTTTCGGGGAAGTGAAGCGGCAATTGCGCGGCAACCGCCAGAGCTTCGGAGCTTAAATCGTCGCCCAAAAGTATCACAATATCGCCGCTCGATTGATTGATAACATCGCGGATTACCGCAATTTCAGTTACGTCAATTCCGAGCTTCTGCGCCGCCGGAGAATCTTCGATTTCGCCAGCCAAAGCCAACACAAAAGCGTCGTAGGAATTTTGATTGACGTGAACGAACTGCTGCGCAAGTCGCGCCGTGCGAATCGGCGTGTGATTGACGGCAATCAAATTCGCTTTGTTGTTGCGAACCGATTGTCTAATCTGTCTGTCCGCTAAAGGCTGGCGTTCTTTCGGGTTCCCGCCGATCAGCAAAAGCGTCGAAGCGTGGCGAATATCGCGGTGCGTCGCAATCGGAGCGGATAAATTTTTGAAAAATCCGCGCCAATCATTCGCATCGGCAATCGCATAATTCTCGGTTTCGACTACTTCAGCAGCAAATTTCCGCAGCGTGTACAAAGATTCGTTTGTCAGGCGCGGGCTGCCGATGACGCCGATTGAGTTTGCGCCGTTTTCTTCGTAAATTGCGTTGAGTTTATCCGCGACAAAAGCAATCGCTTCGTCCCAGGTCGTCGGAATTAATCGCCCGCCCTTTTTGTAACGTATCATCGGCGTTTTAACGCGAGATTTATCATTGACAAAATGATGAGCGAAACGCCCTTTGATACAAAGAAACTCGCCGTTATGTCCATTGACATAACGGTCGCGCGCAACGATTCGCAAAACGTCATCGCCGCGCGAGCCGATTGACAATTGGCAGCCGTCCGAACAATAACCGCAAGTCGAAACCGTCTGATCCAATTCCCAGGGACGAGCTTCGTGACGGTAAGTTCCATCCAAAAGAGTTCCGGTCGGGCAAACTTCGATACAGTTTCCGCATTGCGAACAATTGAGCCAGCCGGTATAAGTCCCGATAACCGTATTGACGCCGCGATTTCCGGCTTCAATCGCTTCTTCGCCCATCCACTCGTCGCAAACGCGCGTGCAGCGTTTGCAGAGAATGCAGCGCTGCTGGTCGTTGGCGACAATCGGCGAGAGATATTTTTCCGGATAGCCATTTTTGCGTTCGGTAAAGCGTTCTTCGAGACCGCCCCAATCGAACACCATTTCCTGCAATTCGCATTCGCCGCCGCGGTCGCAAATCGGACAATCGAGCGGGTGATTTGCCAGCAAAAATTCGAGCATCGAGCGCTGCGCTTTTTCGATTTCCTCGCTTTGCGTCGTCACGATCATTCCGTCCGTGCAGGTGATTGTGCAGGAAGTTTGCAACTTCGGCATTTTCTCGATTCGCACCAGACACATCCGGCACGAAGCCTGCAAAGCCAAATCCGAGTAATAGCAAAACGCCGGAATGCCGAATTCCTTTTCGCGGCAAACGTCAATCAAACGCGCGCCTTTTGCTACTTCGTACTCGTTTCCGTTTATTGTAACTTTTACTAATTCTTGAGACATTTAAATAATCTTTTCTAAAAGACTAAGCCTCTTTCGCCTCAGTCTTATCATTTGCCGCCGTTTCGTTTGTCGCGGCTTTTTTAATGTTTTTCTTTTTCGGACGAGATTTGCCGAAGCTGCCGGCTACAATCTTGCCCTTCCGTGTTCTTTTATCGCCTTTTCCCATAATTCTCTCCTGTTTAAAAATTAATGATGAGTCACAGCCGGAGCCGCAAAACGACTCGGATCAACTTCGCGCAATACCCAAGCTCTAAAATCTTCGGGGAACCGTTGTATCGCACTTTGAATAGGCCACGCCGCAGCGTCGCCGAGACCGCAAAAGGATTTGCCTTCGATGTTGTCGCAGAGGTCAATCAAAAGCTGCGCGTCTTCCGGTTTGCCTTCGCCCGCCTTGATGCGGTTGAAAATTTTAAGCATCCAATCAGTACCTTCGCGGCAGGGCGTACACCAGCCGCAGGATTCGTGTTTGTAAAACTCGGTCAGATTTTTCGTTGATTCAAAAACGTCAACCGTTTCGTCCATCACGATAAAACCGCCGGAACCGACCATCGAACCGGCGGTGACTAAGCCTTCGTAATCCATCGCCACGTTTTTTCCGATCACATCATCGGCGCGCATAATATAGACAGATGAACCGCCGGGAATCACGGCTTTTAATTTCTTGTCCGGTCTAATCATTCCGCCGCAGTCTTCCATAATGAACCGCTCCATATCTTTATAGCCCATCGGAAGCTCGTAAACTCCGGGATATTTCACGTGACCTGAGACCGACCAGAGTTTTGTTCCGCCCGATTTCTCCGTTCCCAAATCGCGCCAGGCGATTCCGCCCATTTCGATAATCTGCGGAACAGCCGTCAGAGTCTCGACATTGTTGACGACGGTCGGACAAGCGTAAAGACCTTCGACGGCGGGAAATGGCGGCTTCATTCGCGGATGTCCGCGATAACCTTCGAGAGAAGTCAAAAGCGCGGTTTCTTCGCCGCAAATGTAAGCGCCCGCGCCGGTGTGCGTATAGACTTCGCACGAAAAATCGGAACCGAAAATATTTTCGCCGACCAGCCCGGCGGCGCGCGCTTCCTCGATGGCGACATCGCAAATATCAATCAAATATTTATATTCGCCGCGCGTGTAGATATAACAAGCCTGCGAACCAAGCGCATAAGCCGCAATCAGCATTCCTTCAATCAAGGCGTGCGGATCGCGCTCCATTAAATAGCGGTCTTTAAACGTGCCGGGTTCCGATTCGTCGGCGTTGCAAACAATGTATTTCGATTTCGGCGAAGTTCTCGGAACGAAACTCCATTTCATTCCGGTCGGAAAACCCGCGCCGCCGCGACCGCGCAACGCAGACGCTTTGACTTCGTTGATAATGTCGTCGGCAGACATATTCAACGCTTTTTTCAAACTTTGATAACCGCCGTTGTCCTGATAAACCTTGAGCGTGTGCGAGTCTTTTAAATGAACTCGCTTAAGCTGTAAAGGCTCACATCCGATTGCTCTAATTTCCATAGACTATTTGTCTTTATAAAAATCTTTCCGAATTTCTACAATTTTAGAATAAATATCTTCTTTCCTTATTGTAGGTGGTTTCCAGTAACGACTGTCCATACTCTGGGGGCGATTATCGCCTAAAAGAAAGTATTCATTTTTAGGAATCACCATTGCTGGAAAATTTTTCATTTCATCTTTATCATCTACGATTTTATCGAAAGGCTCATCTAATAATTTATCGTTGATAAAAATTTTATTGTCTTTTATTTCAATTCTTTCGTTCGGTAATCCGATTATTCGCTTAATAAATCTAACGTCTCCACTTTCGTTTGCAATTTTTTTAGCAAACTCTGGAGCTTGAAAAACTACGATGTCGAAACGCTCTATGGGATTAGAATTATAATAGCCGGGAGCAGTAACAGCCATGTCATTTTGACTAATAGTCGGCAACATGTTGTCTGTAGATGTCCGGTACGCTAATCCCTTACAGCCAATTGCTGCAATGCAAAGAGCTAAAATTATGCAAACAACAAAAGTCCGCATTTACGCCAAAGAATCTAAAATTTTATCAACTTTTTCCGTCGTCAAATCTTCGTAATAATCAAAACCGATTTGAAACATCGGCGCGGTGCCGCAAGAGCCGAGGCATTCAACGAGCGAAATCGTAAATTTGCCGTCGGGCGTTGTTTCACCGGCATTTATTCCCAATTTACTGCAAACGTGTTCGGTAATTTCCGGTTCGCCCATAATTTTGCACGAGAGCGTTTTGCAAATCTGAATATGGTGACGCCCAATCGGTTTGAGATTGAACATCGAGTAAAACGTCGCAGTTTCCCACACGTCAACCATTTCCAAATCAAGCTTGTGCGCGACATAAGCGACGCCCGGCTCGTCAATGTACCCGCGCTCGCGCTGAACGATAAAAAGCATTGGCAAAATCGCCGAACGCTTTCTTTCCGGCGGATATTTCGCAATGTGTCTTGCTACTTCAGCATCAACAGCAGGCGAAAAAGTCGCCATTTCTTTTGCTGCATCTTGCGGTGTTAAATTCATCGTTCTTACAATTCTTATTGCAAATTAAAGTTTTAAACAACAACTTTTATCTATCTAAGCTATTCAGAAGCCGCAGCCGTTTTGCATGAGCTGTCATTGTTCGGCGTTTGCGTGAAAACCATTATGCCCTTAACTTTTACAGGCTGTCTGATAATTGACGAAACAGGAAACGTCGCTTTTCGCACGGTTTTTGCAGCAGCTTCACCGAATGCCGGATGACCGTCAAACGGCGCGGCGTAAACTACATTGCCTTTTTCGTCAATAATTA
>DASVQU010000190.1:0-7762 GCA_036388995.1 Pyrinomonadaceae bacterium
CGCCTGTTGTGAAAGTCGAAGATAAAAACGACCGCGAGGAACAGGAGCGCCGAAAACAAGAAGAGCAAAAACGCCGCGAACAAGAACGAAAAAAACCTCAATAATTGAAGTTAAATAAAAAAAAGCCTGATGGAAACGTCAGGCTTTTTTTTATTTAACGAGAACGCAAATCTCAAAGCGCCGCGTGACCGAAATGTTACAACTTCGGTCATTTCTGTCAGTCAAAATGACAAAATCCGTCATTTTGATTTAATCACCGAAATTCGGGTTTGAGTTAAAAGTCCATAATTGCTTGATTATAAAATAATAAGGCGAGGCATACTAATTGCTATTTTGAACGCGGCGATTTACCCGATTCTTTGCGCCGCCTCACTCCACCTAAAATATGCAACCCGCTGGCAGAAAAAAATATGCCGTTCCGTTTATGTGGACGGTCATTATCACCGGCGCAGCGATGTGCCTTTTGACCGTTTATAATTTTAATACGGCGGAAATCGGCATTTCATTTTTGATTTTTGCCATTATCACCGTTTGCTTCGGTTCTCGCATTATCGTTGAAATTCCTCGCGTTAAAGGGCAAATTTCTCTTTCCGATACATTTCTTTTTTTGGCGATTCTAATCTTCGGCGGCGAAGCCGGTATTTTATTAGCGGGCGCCGACGCTCTTTGCTCGACACAGCGATTCGCCAAAAAATGGTTCACAATCACTTTCAACACCGCCGTCTATATCGTTTCAACATTTCTCACGGTTTTTATTTTGCGGGCTTGTTTCGGCTCGATGGTCGAGCTTAACAAGCAAGGCTTTACCTCGAATTTTATCGTCGCCATTTGTTTGATGGCTGTCGTTCAGTACGCCGCCAATTCCGGTCTGGTCGCAATCGGCGTGGCTCTAAAAGCCGATAAACCGATTTGGAGGATGTGGAAAGACAATTTTCTGTGGACTTCGCTGACGTATTTCGCCGGAGCTTCGGCTGCCGGAATTACCGCGCAGCTTATCGGGACTTTCGGAATTTACGCTTTTTTTGCCACAGTTCCGGTCATCGTCGTTGTTTATTTTACCTACACGACTTATCTGAAAAACGTCGAAGCGGCTAGCGCGCAAGCCGAATTGGCGCAAAAGCACGTCGAAGAATTGTCGCATTACATCGCCGAACAGGAAAGAATCAGCCGGGCTTTGCGCGAAAGCGAAGAATATTTCCGCAACGCTTTCGACCACGCCGCCGGAATGGCTCTGATTAGTCCGGGCGGACAATGGCTGCAAGTCAACGAATCTTTATGCGGGATGCTCGGATTTACGGAAGCCGAGCTGCTCAAATGCGATTTGCAAACCATTTCGCACGAAGACGATCTCGGCAACGATTTGGTTAATCTTTACCAGCTTATCGAAGGCAAGATTCCGCATTATCAGCTTGAAAAACGTTACGTTCACAAATTCGGTCATTCGATCTGGGTTCTGCAAAGCGCATCGCTGATTCGCGGAGATGATAATAAGCCGCGGCAGGTTATTTTTCAGGTTCAGGATATTTCCGACCGCAAACGCGCCGAAGAGCAAATTCATTACGCCGCTTTTCACGATGCGTTGACCGGATTGCCGAATCGGACGCTGCTGTCAGACCGTTTGGGAATGGCGGTCGAGCGCGCCAAGCGTTTAAAAGATTACCGATTTGCGATTCTTTTCATTGACCTCGACCGTTTTAAAATCGTCAACGACTCTTTGGGTCACGATATGGGCGACAGATTGCTTGTTGATTTGTCACGCCGCTTGGAGACTTGCGCCCGAAAAATTGACACGGTGGCGCGTCTCGGCGGCGATGAGTTTGCAATTTTGCTCGACAGCATTCCCAGTCACGCTCTGGCAACCGAAGTTGCCGAGCGGATTCAGGAAGCCCTCAAACAGCCGTTTGATCTCGAAGGACAGGAATTTTTTACCACCGCTTCAATCGGCATTGCTTATTCGGAAACCGGCTATGAACGACCGGAAGACATTTTGCGCGACGCCGACACGGCAATGTATCGCGCGAAAGCCAACGGCAAAGCGCGCCACGAAGTATTCAACGTCAATATGCACACGCGCGCGCTGGAAGCTCTGAAAATGGAAAACGATTTGCGCCGCGCGGTCGAAAACGGCGAAATCATACCGTTTTATCAATCAATCGTTTCGCTCAAAACCGGAAAAATCGTCGGCTTTGAAGCGCTCGCGCGCTGGCGGCATCCGACGAGAGGCTTTGTTTCGCCGGTAGATTTTATTCCGCTCGCTGAAGAAACGGGATTAATTATTCCGCTCGGTCAGAAAATGCTTGAAGACGCTTGCCGCCAGACTTATGAATGGCAAAAGAAATTCAAACAACCGCTGACCATCAGCGTTAATCTTTCGGGCAATCAGTTTAAGCAAAAAAATATTGTCAAAGAAGCTGCCGATATTTTGATTAAAACCGGGTTGATGCCAACAGATTTGCGGCTTGAGATAACGGAAAGCGTTTTGATGCACAACGCGGCTGCGGCAGAGCAAATTTTAAACGAGCTAAAAACAATCGGCGTCCAGCTTTCGATTGACGATTTCGGCACCGGATATTCGAGCCTCAGCTATTTGCACCGTTTTCCGTTTGATATTTTAAAAATTGACCGCTCATTTGTCTCTCGAATGAATACGGATAAAGAAAGTCTCGGCATCGTCAAAACAATTGTTAGGCTGGCGCAAGAGTTGGAAAAATCCGTTGTCGCCGAAGGCGTCGAAACCGACTGCCACCGCGAAATGCTCAAACGGCTCTCGTGCCAATTCGGACAAGGCTTTTTATTTTCACGCCCGCTCGAAGCCTGCGGCGCGGAAAAGTTATTGCAAACGGAATTTCCGTTGAGCAGAAACTTGCCGTCCATCGGACTCGTCGAAAATACCTTCAGCCTCACCGAAGAGGTTTATGCAATGTAAAGCAAATAAAGATTGAAAAAATAAAGCGCGGATTTTCTCGTTCGCGCTTTATTTTTTTTGCCGGAATCCAATTTAAGGCACAAAGTTATAAACAATCACGCCGGTCACTTTGACTGGTTGATCGGAAAGTTTGGTCGGAGTAAATTTCGCTTGTTTTGCCGCGTTGACGGCGGCGGCTCTAAGCAGCGGATGTCCGCTTGTGGCTACGGCTGAAATGACGCTGCCCTGCTCGTCAATCATCACCTGTACATTCACCGCGCCTGAAGCGTTGACGGCTTTTGCCGGCGGCGGGTAAGCCGGTTTCGGCAATCTTACGGCGATGCTGTTAACAACGCCTCTTGTCACCATCTTTTGTTTCTTTTCCTCAAGCGGCGGTTCCTGTTTTTTCACAACGGGCGGTGGCGGAATATCAATTTCATCGGTATTTGATTTGATTTTTGTTGTTTCCAAAACAGGCGGATTTGGATTTCCCGTCCGAGTTCCCTCGCCCTGTCCGTCTCCATATTTCGTTACGTCGGTAACTTTGTACGGCATATTCGCGCGTATTTCATCAAAAGCGACTTTTTCGGCGTTAATGCCGTCGGGCGGTTTGGTTGAGGTTTTGATATTTTCAACCGGATTGCGCAAAAGATCGAAATTTTGATTCGCGTTTTTCGGCGCATCCTTTTTCGGTTGTAAATTGACGCGCGGCTGCGGCGGTTCTGGTTCGATTTCGGCGGCTGGCGCGACGAGAGCTTCGAGCGTCAAATCCGAGTTGCGGTTGGAATCTGAAAGGTCAAAGCTGAACACGCTCCAGACAAACATTCCGAGAACTAAAACGGAGTAAAAAACTGTCGTCAAACCGAAATAAGCCGATTGTTTTTTGATTTCTTTTTCATTTGTTGATTCAACTAATTTCTCAAACATATTTCCCTCTTTCCGGTGCCTGTCGGGTCAAGGGGGCAATTTAATAGACACCGAAGCGAGAAATTAGTTCCGCGAAAAATTAGAGGCGGAAATACGACCGTCAGGGAGTGTGCCTTATCCTTGCACACTCCCTGACGGTCGTATTTCTGCAATTTCTTGTAAGTCGTTTCATTGCGGCAGCGCGTTTCTGCCCGTGCGTGCGATGGCGGTTCTTTTTTCTTTGTTCGTTCCTTCGCTGACTTCGACTTTGATTTTGCGAAAGCTGTTATCGCGGGCTTCGTTGGTGGGAGCATAAGAAATCAAATATTGCGTGCGCTGCTCGCCGGAAATATCTTTGGCGATTTGCGGCAACTCTTCAATCGAATCCGGGAAATAGACTTTTCCGCCGGTTTCCTGCGCCAAACGAGTTAAAAAAGCCTTAGCTTTTTCCTGACGGCTGACGCCGTTTGCGTCCGTTTCGCGGCTCAAAGCATTGACGAAACCGACGGCGTAAATCTGGACGTTTGATTGCCTAAGCAACTCGATTAACTGTTGTTCTTTCATTCGGCTGCCGCGGTCGTCGCCGTCCGTAACCAGAATCAGCGTGCGTATCTTAACGTCATCATTTTTCCCAGTGTTTTGATGCTGCTCGACATTTTTTGCGGTTTGGTAAACCGCATCAATTATCGCTGTCTGTCCGCCTTCGACGAATAAATTTTCGAGCGCATTGTTGAGCGACGCTTTATTAGGCGTAAAATCCTGCATCACTTCGATTTTATCTGTGCTGACAAATCGAACGACGGTTGATTGGTCGTCGGGGCGGTTTGAGCCGACGAGGATTTTTCCGGCTTCGATCACTTTTGTAAGCTGCGAGCGAAGCGAACGCGAGTTATCAATAACGAGCGCGTTGATAATCGGCACTTCGGCGGTTGCCAGAGAAGTAATCGGCTGCAAAACGCCGTCTTCATAAATTTTAAAATCCGATTGATTCAAATTGTTAATCGGGCGATTATTACCATCAACGACGCGCACGGTTAAATTCACTTCCGCCGTTTCGATGCGAAGAACTTCGTTGTCCTCAATCGGGGCGTCCGGTGTTGGAGGAGGCGACGGAGCTGCATTTGGCATTCCGTTTGGCGTCGAAGTTGGTATTGGAGTCGTTATTGCGGTCGGAGCTGGCGTCGAAGCGGCAACGGGTGTCGGAGAAGGAACGATTCTTTGACGATTTTTATTTTCCGCAGTTTGATTCTGCGCCGGTCGGGGGTGAGCAGTTTGATTTTGCGTCGGCTGCTTTTCCGAAGGCTGTTTGGCTGCCGGTTGATTCTCTCGCGTTTGTTTTGGAATTTCGGAACCTGCCAGCGAGCGAACGAACTCTTTGCGAATCCAGCCTTTGATTTTCCCCTTTGAAACTGAAGCAAGATACCAGCCGTTTATGTCCGAAGCGTTTTCGAGCGTTATTTTATCGCCTTTTTTTAGAGCGTGAACTTTTTCGGCAGTCAAATCGGGCGATTTACGCAAATAAGCCTCAGTGACGATTACCTGCCACTGCGTTTGCGCGAACGTTGAGATGGAACAAAATAAAGTTAAAATTAAGGCAATTAAAATCTTCATACCAAAGTCAGATTGAGGTTATTTAAACTTAAAAGAATTAAAATAGTTGTCTATTGCAAAAGCGTCTATTTCATTTTCCGGCAAAACCGCCAGCAGCAGATAAAACCGATTGTCGCGGAAAAACATTCGAACTCTTTGGATTCGATGTCTCGTTTTGACCTGACTTTCGGCGTTCAAATCTTTGCCTTCCGGTATTTTTATCCAGGCTTCGCGCCCGCTGATGTCGCCGTTTTTAAATTTCTGCTCTTTCAGCAGCTTGCCTTTAGAATTTTTGACAAAGCCTTTGGTGACTTTCTTGTAATGCGAGCCGATAAAAGGTTTCGACAAAGTGTACAGCCATTTTGGATTATCCTGATAAACGACGGCGAAAAATCCGGTCGAATCGTTAAACGTATAGCTGCCCTGTTTGCTCGGCGTTTCCTCCGCTTCGGCGTCGGGCTTCAACTCGCCCGGCGCAAAAACGCTCCACGCGCCGCTTTCGGGGCTAAAAGTTTTCCAGGTTCTTTCCTGAGCGAAAGCGCCGGAGCTTAAAAACAACAAAATTGCCAAAAATTGCAACGATTTTTTCATCCGAATCTTAACCTGATAAATAAAACTATTCATAAAATCTTTAAAAACATTGCGGCTTTACAACGGTTTTGCGCGAAATTTTCCGCGCGCTCGAACAACGGCTTCGGGGCGTCCGACTTTGACGCTGATGTCGTGAACCGCCGCGTTTGCCGCGTCTTTCGTGTAATAACCGATTCGATATTGCTGTCTCAATTCGCCGGCAATCTTTTTAAAAGTTCCTTTTAGATTCGGCGCGTCGCTCAAGTAAAATCTGCCGGCGGTCGTGTCCGACATTTGCTGCAAAACGTTGACCGCCTGAATATCAGCCAGTTTTTCGCTGAGCTTGATTTCTTCCTGAGTGTAAATGTCACCGCGCCCCGGAATTAAAATCGAATAGCCTTTTTTCTTTTTTTTAGGCTTTTTTTCTTTCGGTTTTTTGTCTTCTTTGGCTTCTTTGATCGTTCCGTTCGGACTAATCTCTATTTTATTAAAACCCATTCCGGTTTGATAAAATATGCTGTAAATCGAAACGTCCGATTCTTCCAATTCGCTCAATAATTCATTCTTGGTCAGACTGCTGCCGAAATCTTTACCATCTGAAAGAACCACGATTACTTTGCGACCGGAAACGGCGGCAAACGATTTTTCCGCGACCTCGCGAACAGCGCCGAGCAAAACCGAACCTTCACGCTGCGCGGTTTGCGCTTTGGCGAGAGATTCTTTCATCGTTTGAAGGTTGGACGTGAGCGGAGTAAGAACGTTTAATTGCGCGTCGAAAGTCGCTATCAGACAGCGGTCGTTCGGATTTAACAACTCGATAAAATCTTCGGCGGCGTCTTTGATTTCCGTCAACGTATTTCGAGTGCTTTCGCTCGTATCAATCAGCAGAGCGACGTTGATCGGTTCGTCGTAAGTCGCAAAAAAGGCGATTTTTTGTTCGACGCCGTTTTCGTACAAAGTGAAATCTTCCTTTTTCAAACCGGGAATATAACGACCGTCGCGGTCGCTCACGGTCACAGGAACGCTGACGAGCTGTTTGTCTCCCTTTTGAGTTCTCTCCGGCGCGAGGGCTTCCTGCGCGTGCGACTCAAACGGAATAGCCAAAAACATTAAAAAAAGTAAGGCAAAAACGATTTTCATGAGTTTTTATGTTTGATTTCAAAGTATAGTTTCGACTTTGAACATCTGCAACCGAAAAACCGGCAAAATGCTCAATACAGAAGATTTTTTAAGCGTTGCGCCGACGGAATTGCCGGACAAAATAAAATCGGGCGAACTCTCAAATGAAGAGTTCGCCCGAAATTTTGCCCGGTTTTTATTGGATTATAAATCCATTAGAAATCAGCGACAAAGTTATAGACTTTGTTCAAAGTTAGGAAAGAGCGTGATTTTGCACGCTTTTTCGGTCGTGAATTAGCTAAAGTCCGACTACTTATCAATGCCCTATTGCTGCTGTCGTCCTGTAATCGGAATGTCCGATGCGTTGCCGACCGGAATTGCTAGAAATCCCATCGGTGTTAATACATAATAGGTACCGCTTCGGTAAACAGCGACATCAGCTATGCCGTCGCCGTCATAATCAGCCGGAACCGGAATGTCCGTAGCTGTTCCCCAATTGACGTGGCTGAATGTGCCATTGTCTTTGAGAATGTACCAGTTACCAGAGCGATAAACCGCAAAGTCCGCTTTACCGTCTCCGTTGTAATCGGCAGGAACCGGAATATCTGTTGCAATACCCCAATTGACGCCTGCAAATCCCGTGGTGCTCTTGTTGATATACCACGCACCGCC
>DASVQU010000191.1:0-57765 GCA_036388995.1 Pyrinomonadaceae bacterium
GTCAATGTCAAAACGTACTCCTCCGGCGGCATCGGTCAGATTAAAGCCATTACCTACAATGTCTATGACAATCGGAGAAAAACATTGTCCATTTGAATCCGCACAGCATTGTTGACAATCATCCCAACGCGTACCCGGAGTTGTACAAAACGTATCACCGGTAGAAATTGGTGTCCCAACACACACCCATCCGCCTCCGCCATTATCAGGTGTTGGCGTCGGGTGTCGGTGTTGTTGGACAGTAAATAATTTTTACTGCATTATTATCGCAATTTGACGAACCAGCTTCGTTAAAAGCAGAGTCAGAGTTTGAATGAGAACCCATTATTGTATTTGGGTAAACCGTACAACCTTGACCACATTTGCTAAACCGTATAAATGTCCTGTTTCATGCGAGCCAAAGTATTGAAAAATACTATTAGTATTTGTAACTCTTGGAACTATTTGAATTCTTGCGCTTACTGTGCGATAAAAAGCAGCGTCAATGTAATGGAAAGTTGCTCCCAAGTATCCATTTTGAGGATCTTTTCGCTGCCAATAAATGATTCCCGCAGGCGCATCTTCGTCGTAATTAGTAAAGGTTTTTGATGCAAAATTGCGAAAGCTAATGTTAGAGCAATTAAGATATGACCAATTGTTCCATTTGGAAACTCCGATCTGAATCGCGTTTTTTTCAGGAGTATTATCTTCCCATGCGCTATCAATTCTGACATCGTATTGCACTCCCGGCACCAAACTAAACAGTGTTGGATTTCTATCAGTGTAAAGCGGTGATTGGCAGTAAGTAGTCTGCGCTTTTGCATTCGGTTTTATTTGCAGAGCAATCGAAACAGCACAAATAATCAATATACTAATTTGAATCGTTAACTCTTTGTTATTGCTGATTTTCATAAATGCTCCTCTTAATTTTTCGGTACTGTCGGTGAAGCATCTGAAATTTTGTCGCGAACGGTTTTTACGAATTCGGTGATACTTTTACCTTTATGAGTCTTAAACTGTTGTGCTCCGTCCAAGGGCGAGACTATATCTTCTTTTATTTCGTAGCCAGTTAGAATTTGATAATTCGGGCTAGTTTCATCGTTCGTGAGAAACAGTATGTATTGCTTGTTTACGCGCGGCATTTCCTTTCCCGCAACAAAATACAATCTTTTGTTTCCGTTGGGGTAATGAACCATTCCTCCTTCTCTATCTATGGTTACTTCTTCGCCTTGAGCCAGCTTTGTTGAGTTATCGGTCTTAATTACTTCATCAACACGAACAGTAAATTCTGAATAAATGCCCAACTTGTTGTTAGATAGATATGCTTTCGCATCAAGTATTTGACCTTTGATGACAGCACTGCTTTTGTCAATCGGGAGTGCACCGTAAGGCAGTTCTCCATGGTCGCTACGGGCTACTATCGAAAAGGGGTCAGTAGGTATGCCACTGCTCACTAACCGTGTTTTGTCATACCGTTTGTTTTTAGCCGCTCTTAGAGAGCGCATTTGAGCGTTGTTATCTTCTGAAGGACTGTATTCAGCAACTGGAAACTGACTTTCAAATTCGTCTCGCGCTTGTTTTTCTTGAGCAGATTTATCTTGTGCTTGGCACAAGACCTCTTGACTATGTAAGGCTGTTACAGAAAACGATACTGTTGCAAATACCACGATGCTTACCAAAATCCACATTACTCTGTTACTTTTCATTTGAAATCTCCTAAAAACTAAGTTGCTGAAGGTTAATCTGAGTCTGCTTTTATAACTGAGAAAAGGTAGAATCAGAGCCAAAAGAGTTATAAACGAAACCGCCTTGTGGATGAAATTCGCTGTTGTGAAAATCGGCTTAACTCTACGCCTCATATTATCCGAAGTCAATGATTTTACTGCTTGTGAAATTAATTTCTTTATACTGATAAAAAGATAATACATAAGTTCCTTTAAGGTCATGATTTGTGAGAATTACCTGACTTGAAAATTGTCATTCAGAATCCGCTAACTGTCGTTTATCCTTTTATCAGAAGAGATGACTTAATTTCCGGTATAGGCGTTCTTCGAGAAATCCAATCAACTATATTCATGCATTTATTTGCATTTTTCTCGTTCATTAATAAACGTACCGAAATGAGCTGAAAACTATCATCTATATTTTTTTTGTAGGAATTTTATTTGTTTCTTAAATAGGTGAAAATACGGCGAGTGAAAATAGAAAGCCTGTCATTTTTAGATAAGCTTTCTATTTTCACTCGCTCTTTAACAAAAGCGAAACATAAGACTTTCGCCGGTTGGACGAAAGACTTGAAATATACTCTTCCAAGATATGAAAACGTTTAGTAAACGATGTGCATAACTACACTGATGCAGGCAAAAGAATTGAGCACCAACAGCGACGGGATGAAAGCCGATTGTACGATTAAATACATTCTGCTTTTGACTTAAATTGTTGGGAACTAAAGGCTTGTTGTTATTTGCACAAAAGTTGTGCAGAATGCTAAAAGTAATTGAGTTTCAGAAATTTGACTATCAAAAAAATGAGTTTTCCACAGGCTTTTCCACAACGTCTGTGGAAAACTTTTTTAGAAATTATTCTCCTGCATATCCCAGTCGGAAACCATTTCAAACGCCTTTTTCAAAACCGGACGAGGTTTTGAAGCGCCGTCGGCTTGTCCGACAAAGCCTTCGCGTTCCATCGCGTCGAGAATCGCGGCGGCGCGTCCGTAACCGATTCGCAGTCGGCGCTGCAACACGGAAGTCGAAGCGCGTTTCATCTCGACGCAGATTCGCAAAGCCTGTTCAAAAACTTCGTCCCGCTCGACATCCGCATCTTCAAATCCCTCAGTTTCTTCGTCGCTTTGCGTGATTGTCGTGTCGTAATCGGGCGCGCCCTGTTCTTTGACGAATTCGACGATTTTGCCGATTTCTTTTTCGTCAACGAACGCGCCGTGAACGCGCACGAGGCGCGAAGTTCCGGGCGGGAGGAAAAGCATATCGCCGCGCCCAAGCAGATGCTCGGCGCCGCTGCCGTCAATAATCGTGCGCGAATCGTGCATCGAGGAAACTCGGAAACTAATGCGCGAAGGGAAGTTGGCTTTAATCAAGCCGGTGATGACGTTAACCGAAGGGCGCTGCGTCGCCAAAACGAGGTGAATCCCGACGGCGCGCGCTTTTTGCGCTAATCGCGTAATTGATTCTTCGACTTCGCCGCGCGCGACCATCATCAAATCGGCGAATTCGTCAATGATAATCACGATAAAAGGCAAATTCTTGTACGGCTCGCCGTTTTCGTCGAATTCTTCGATAAAATTGCGCCGATGTACTTCTGCGTTATATCCTTCAAGATTTCTGACTCCCCAGCTAGCCAGTTCTTTGTATCGCCGTTCCATTTCGACGACAGCCCATTTGAGCGCAATCGAGGCGCGTTTCGGATCGGTGATAATCGGCGTTGCAAGATGAGGAATGTCCGCATAAAGGTTAAGTTCGACTTGTTTCGGATCAACCATTATGAACTTAACTTCGTCGGGGCGGGCTTTGTAGAGAATCGAAACGACGAGCGAGTTGACGCCGACCGATTTTCCAGCGCCGGTCGCTCCGGCGATCAGCAAATGCGGCATTTTCGCCAAATCCGCAACGTAATTTAAACCGTCAACCGTTTTGCCGAGCGCGACCGTCAACAGCGAATTCGATTCGCGGAAAGCGCGCGATTCGACGACTTCGCGCAGAAAAATTGTTTCCCGCCGCGGATTCGGGACTTCGATTCCGACAAACGCTTTGCCCGGAATGCGGTCAATCCGAACAGATTCGGCTTTTAAACCGAGACACAAATCATCAACGAGCTTTGTGATTTGATTAAATTTAATCCCAGAATCGAGCTTGTATTCGTAAGTCGTGACTACGGGACCGGGACAAATATTCATCACTTGTCCGTTAGCTTTAAATTCTTTGCATTTCTCGGTCAATTGCTTGGCGATGTTCAGCAACTCGTCGTCGGCGTGGTGAATTCTGGGCGGCGCGGCGTTTAGAAAATCCGTAGAAGGCAGATTGTAATCAGTGTAAGAAGGCGCTGGCAACCGGCGATTTTTGGGAGCATTTGCCGCAACGGCGATGCCGCTTGCGGAAACTGTTTCGGCGGGTTCAAGCTCCGGTTCGGACTCTTCGGTTTTCAAAGGCTCAATCGGAATTTTTCGCAAAGATTCATCGTCTGAATCCGAATCAACGTCATCGGCAAGCTCTTTTGTTTTGACTGAAATCTTTGCCGACATCCACGGATTTTCCGCCGATTCTTCCGCTTCAACAATTTCCTCGGATTCCGAAACAGCTTTTTTATCATCAACGGTTTCGCCGGTTTCCTGCGATTCCGGTTTTACTCCTTCAACCCACGCTGGCGGCTCTTGCAAACGGCGAAACGAACTGGAAATAGAACCAAAAGCCGTGTTAAAAACGCGAGAGAAAACGCCCTGCGTCGGCTGCGCTGATTCGCCGAGAGCCGGGACGGTTTCCGGTTCGAGCAAAACATCGGTTGTGCTTGCCGTTTCTTCTTCGCGCGCGGCGAGACGATTTTCAAGACGCGCTTGAGCGGCGGCGCGTTCACGCTCGCGCCACGCGCGGAGATTTTGAACCAGAGCGACAATTTTGCCGCGCACAAATTTTAAGAAATCTGCGACAACCGCCACAAACGGCGCAAAAGAAGCCTTTGTCGCCAGCAGAAAGGCGACCGCCGCAAGAGCCAAGAGCAAAATGCACGCGCCAACCGCCCCCAGACCGCTCGTCAAAACGCGGGCGACGATTGCGCCTAAAAGTCCGCCCGACTGAAAACTACGGTCGAAAAACGCCGAAAATCCGAACGCGACAAGCAGCGCCGAAAAGCTGACGAGCAACAGAGCGAATCCCAAAACGCGAATCGCAGACGCCGATAAAAATTCGCCGCGAAACGTTCGCCAGGCGAAAACCAATCCGACTGCCGGCAGCAAATACGCCGTCAAACCGATGAATTGAAACAGCAGCGAAGCGACGTTGGCGCCGATTGTGCCGATTAAATTTTGCGTCGTTTGATTGCTCGCCGTGTGCAGCGAAGGGTCTTGCGGGTTGTAGGTAAACAGGCACAACGCGAGCAAAACGCTGAGCGCCAGCAAAACAATGGCGACGATTTCACCCGCGAGCGAAGCGTGTGTTTCGTCTTTCGTCTGATTTAATTTTTGCTCGGTCGTCGCCATCTTGCCGAAATTGAGAATTTAGAATGAAGAATTTAGATTTGCGCCTCATTCTACATTCTCGGTTCTCAATTCTCAATTCCTTTCAGCATTTTTCTTCCAAACGAGAAATTCCTTGATGAAATCGTCAATCGAGCCGTTTAGAACGTTTTCAACGTCCGAACGCTCGTATTTTGTGCGCGCGTCTTTGACTAGACGATAAGGCTGCAAAGTGTAATTGCGGATTTGCGAGCCGAAAGAAATATCTTGTTTGCTCGCTTCAAGCTCGGCGGTTTCCGAGCGTCGTTTTTCAAGTTCCAATTCGTAAAGTCTGGAGCGCAAAACCTGCATCGCCATCGCGCGGTTTTGAATCTGCGAGCGTTGATTTTGACAGGTAACGACAATGCCGGTCGGAAGATGCGTGATACGAACCGCGCTGTCGGTCGTGTTGATATGCTGTCCGCCCGCGCCCGTCGAGCGATATGTGTCAACGCGCAAATCTTTTTCCTGCACGTCAATTTCGATGTCTTCGTCAATTTCCGGCGAAACGAAAAGCGACGCGAAACTGGTTTCCCGACTGCCGCCGGAATTAAACGGCGAGATTCGCACAAGGCGATGCACGCCCGCTTCAGCCGACAACAGACCGTAAGCATATTCGCCTTCGACGCGAAACGTGGCGGATTTGATTCCGGCTTCTCCTCCCGCCTGCTCGTCTAAAACTTCAACTTTAAAACCGCGTTTTTCAGCCCACCGCAGATACATTCTCAAGAGCATTTCCGCCCAATCCTGCGCGTCGGTTCCGCCCGCTCCGGCTTGAATCGAGCAAATCGCGTTTTTCGCGTCCGTTTCGCCTGCGAGCAGCATTTCGATTTCCGCGTCGCCGACTTCCCTTTCCAAACGCAGAATTAAATTATGCAATTCGGTTAAAGAATCGGCATCGGTTTCGGCAAATTCAAACAACACTTCGGCATCCGAAACGGCGGATTCAAAATTTTCCTGACGCTGAATCTGCCGTTCAACACGGCTGCGCTGCTGCACGATTTTTTGCGCGCGTTCCTGATCGTTCCAGAATTCGGGCGCGGCGATTTGTTCTTCTAATTTTTGCAGCTCTGAGCGTTTCGCAGGCAGGTCAAAGAAACCTCCCAAGCTGTTGAACTTGTGAGACAATCGTTTCGTATTTATTGCGTAAATCTTGAATTGTTAAATCTGCAATCATTTATTCAGTGAGCAGCGAGCAGTGAGCAGTGAGCAGTTGAAAACCCTTTTGCTCAAAAATCACTGAACTGCTTTCTTTCGGTTCAAAAAAGTTAATCCTAAAAATATGAAACTTAAAACTGTGCAAAGAACGGCAAACAGGTCGCCGTATTTTACGTAAAAAGTTTCTTCGCCGTTCGATTTTGAAATTGTCCAAACTCTTGCTGCGATTTCATAATCATTTGTCGCGTCGGATATTTCGCCGCGCTCGTTGATGTAAGCCGTTGTTCCGACGTTTGTCACGCGCAAAACCGGGCGATTTGTTTCGATGGCGCGAAACACTGCGTTTGCCAGATGCTGACGGATAATCGGCGTATCGCCGCCGTAACCGTCGTTTGTCAATTCGACCAGAACATCCGCTCCGTTTAAAACAAAATTGCGCGTAACGTCGCCAAACGCCGATTCGTAGCAAATCATCACGCCCGCGCGTACATCGCCAAACGGCATCAAGCGAAAATCTTTGCCCGGTTTCATTCGCCCGACTACAGTGGGCAAATATTCCTGTCCGGGAATAAATTCCGGCACATATTCGCCAAAAGGTACGAGCCGGATTTTATCATATTGAGCGATTTTCTCGCCGCGCCGGTTTATCATCACGGCGGAATTGTGATAACCGTCGCCAAGTGTTGAAGGCTCGCCTGCGTTAAAAAGAAGCGAAACATTATTTCGCGCGCCAAAATCCTGCACAAACTCGCGGAATTCGGAATCGTTCGCGTAAGCGAAATTCATTGGCGATTCAGGAAAAACGACAATGCGCGGCAAATCTTTGTATTCGGTTTTATTTTCGATTTCGCGCAAAGCATTTTCCGCCATTTCAACATGTCGGTCACGCAAACGGTAATAATCGTCAACCTGCAAACCGCTCATCGGAACATTCGGCTGCAAAGCAACAACAATCGCTGTTGGTTTTTGAGTTACGGAAAGTGCGGGGGCGCTTGGCTTTAAGGATTGCGAGAAAAGAGTGAGCAAAAACACCAAACCAAAATAAGGTAAACCGCGTCGCCACGTTAACAGTTTGTCGTAAAAACTGACTGCGTAGAAAATTAAGGCAGTGCGGAAAATTAATAAAAATCCAACCGAAAAAACGCCGCCGTATTCGGCAGCGCGAATGGCGGACGGAACAAATGCTTGCGAATAACCAAGCGCATTCCAGGAATTTCCGGTTATCCAGTGGCGCAAAAACTCACAAGCCGTCCAAACAAATGGCGCGAGTAAAATGGCAAGACTTCCAAATCGTTTTAAAAAATTCGATAAAACAGCCGCAAAAATTGCAGTAAAAAATCCTGCGCCCAACGTCGCCGGAACGAGTAATAAATAAACAAGCGGTGCCGGAATTCCGCCGTAATTAATTGGCGCGTAAGTCAGCCACCAGCAAGTTCCATAAAAGAAAGCTGCGCCTTGCAGCCAGCCGAGCCAGAAACTTTTTGTTGCCGAATCTTTGTTTCGTTCGATTGCAATCAAAAGCGGCACGAGCGCGAACCACGCGAGCCACCAAATTTCAAAATCGGGAAATGCAAGAATCAGCAGAATTGCCGACAGCAGCGAAAGCGCGGCGTCCTGCCAGCGAGGAAAGATAAAAAGTGAAGAGAAAAAACGGTGAAATTGAAATTTTTTGTTTGCCGTTTCCGAAATTTCCATAATTCAAGTTTAACTTGATTTCGCGGCAAAGCAAATTTTGTCGAATCAAACAAAAAACGGCAGAGGCGAGTGACAAAAAATGTCGAACGAGCGGCGCGTTTTGTGACCGATGTCGTCAGCTTGAATGATTTTGATTTATCAATTTGATTGATTGACGGAATCGGCGAAAACCTGAGCAATCAAAATGCAATAAAAGCGAGCATTTCTCGATAAATACTCGCTTTTATTTTATATTGCTAAATTTGTCGAGATTTTTTTGCCCCAAAAGGACTTAAGCCCGACCATGGCTGGTCGGGCTTAAAAATGGAAGGAGAACTGAAGGAACGCTCGGTATGTTTTAAGCGAAGCGGCAAGCAACGCTCGGAGAAGAGATGGCGACGGGTCTTGCAAAATCAGGTTGAAGTTTCTTTCAATTTTTAGCTTTTGCAAACTAGCCGGTTTTCTCTAATACAAACGCCGTGCCACAAATTCCGAGCGTTCCAAAATTATTTCGCTTTGCGTTCGATCTGGCGCATTAGAGCCGTCGCTTCCTGGTTGTTAGGCGCGATTTGAAGAGCGTTTTTGGCGTAAGTTTGCGCCTGCATAAAATCACCGCGTTCGAGGAAAATCTTACCCAAAGCGACGTGTCCTTCGACCAAATCGTTTTTCCAGAAAACCGCCGTTTTCAAATTACTAACGGCAGGCTCGACATCGCCACGTCGCAGATGAATGCTGCCGATTAAATAATAGGCTTCTGCATTCATCGGATCGGTGGCGATGATTCGGCGCAGTTCGATTAACGCTTCGTCGTCGCGCCCTGCTTTGTAAAGGTCGCGCGCTTTTTGAATCTGATTTTCCTGTTCGTTTGTTTGCGCTGTGATTGGCGTATCCGGCGTTTGTCCTTTTAAAAATTCCGTGCGATTAAAGTCTTTGAATAAACGAAATGGTATATCGCCGGTTGTTGCTGTTTTCTGCCATTCGGTTTGCGCTTTGGCATAAGTAGGCAGAAATAATCTCGCTTGATTGTCAATGTCGGCGGCTTTGGCGTCTGCGGCTTTTTCCATTGCTTTGGCGAGCAGAAAATATGCCTGCCCATCTCTCGGATTGGAAGCTACAAACGGACGCAGTTGTTCGATGGCATCTTTGTATTTTCCCGCAAGAAACAGCGCGTAACCGTAATTATATTTAACGACTTCATCTTCGGGCGCACTCTGCGCGGCTTGATTTAAAAAACGCAAAGCCTCTTCAATTAAATCGGCTTTTTGCTGTGCGTTTTTTTCGCCGCGCGCAATCTGCATCGAGATTGCGCCGACGTTATTAAAGGCGGAAGTAAGCCGGGTTTCATCGGCAACTGTGCGAAAAATTCCCTGCGCCGATTCCGCGTTTTTCAAATTATATTGCATTAAGCCCGCGTAAAATGCGGCTTCGACATATTGCGGAACGCCTTTCGGAACTTTGGAAAAATTTTCGAAAGCGTCTTGAAAATTATTCTGCCGCAGATAAAGATGACCGAGTTCAAGCGCGGCTTGCGGATAAACTTCACCGTTTTTTTCGTTCGCGTAAAGCCGCAGCGCATTTTTAAAATAATTTGCGCGCAAATCGCCGTCCGTGGTAAGCATTCCTTTGATGTAAGCCTCAAAAGCGACTGGCGGAACACGACGAGCTAAATCAACTACTTCGTTTTGCGAGAGCGACAGCGCCTTGTCGCGTTGATAGAGAATTTGATAAACAGCTTGACCTTGAAGCTTTTGCAGTTCGCCGAGCGCGTCGCCAAGATTGATTTCTTTGACCACAATTTTGCCGTTCGGCAGCACTTCGTTGACAGCCGTTCCGTCATTGACGTTAATCACGCGAGCCGTAAAACGAATTTCCGCCGCAGTCGAGCCTTGTCCGGGCGTAACGCTGTATTTGCCCAAAACAAGATGGGTCGCATTTGAGCGGTGCGCGATTTTAATTGATGTCGCCAGCGAAGGAAGCGTCGTCAAAGGCAATCGGAGATTTTGCTGAATCTGCTTTCTCTCGTCGTTTGAAATTACGCGCAAGCCTGTGACTTTTAATTCCGAGCGCGATAAAAGCTCAGTAATCGCTTCCGCAAAGCTCTCACCGACCCAATTGTAAGCCGGTTGATTTGACGTGTTTTCAAACGGCAGAATAATCAGCGTGTCGGTCCCGCGAGCGCTTTGCGCGGCGATGTTTGAAACTGAAAAAATGAATAATAGAAAAAAGCCGAAAAATAAAGTTTTAAATCGCATCATCGAAATATTTGCTTGATTATAAAAAGTTTGACGCAGATAGTTTATCAGAAAAAACTACGGCAAAGCTTCGATGAAAGTTTCGATTGAAAGGTTTTAAGGAAATGTCAGGCAGGAAAAAATGGTATCGCGTACGGGAGTCGAACCCGTGTTACCGCCGTGAAAGGGCGGTGTCCTAGGCCACTAGACGAACGCGACACGAGCGAAGTTTTGTGACGAGAACAGCTAAAAGAGAAAAAGCAAAATATGAAAACCGGGTTTATCGAGCAAAATTCTTTTAAGCCGTTTGATAAAGTCAATCAAATAACTGCTTGAAAATTGATTCACAAGCGAAGCTACAAAATTAACGCATCGTGCGCCGCACTGTCAAACGCATCTGGTGAAATCCGTGCAACGGGCGTTTTTTTCGATTAATGAATTAATGCTATATCGTAAAAACTTGAGCTAAAAATTATATGAAAATCGGTATTTTAATTTCCGGGCGCGGCTCGAATATGTCAGCGCTGATCGAAGCCGTGAAAACGGGCGAGATTCCAAATTCCGAAATCGCAGTGGTAATTAGCGACAAGCCGAATGCCGCCGGAGTGCAAAAAGCGCGGGAAAAAGGCGTTGAGACAATCGTTATTGAAAGACGCAATCGAACGCGCCGCGAACACGATGCCGAAATGATTGCAGAATTAAAAAAGAGAGCGGTCGAATTAATTTGTCTGGCTGGTTATATGCGGCTGTTGTCGGCAGAATTTATTGAGGCTTTTCGCAATAAAATTATCAATATCCATCCGAGCTTGCTGCCGAGTTTTCCCGGGTTGGATGCGCAGCGGCAAGCGCTTGAATACGGCGTCAAATTCTCCGGCTGCACCGTTCATTTCGTTGACGAAGGGTTGGACAGCGGGGCGATTATCGCGCAAAAAGTCGTGTCGGTTCTGGACGACGATACGCCCGAAACTCTCACAGCGAGAATTTTAGAGCAGGAACATAGGCTTTATGTCGAAGCCGCCGCAAAAATTGTTTCGGGAAAATACGAAATCAAAGGACGGCGAGTTATCTTTGACTAAGGATTCTCAAAAGATTCGTAACCAATTCTCCGAGCTTTAGTTGACCTCTGCGTTTGTCGCGCTGGTATGTAAAACCGAAAATCCAAACGACGATCAAAACCGTCACAACAACAGTTACCAGAGAAACCTTAAAATTGAGCCAAAATTCATCCGAAAACATAACGGTTTACACTTCCGACAGAGGCAAAAGTTTCCTCATTATTTAAATCTCAAAACGCGCTCCGACAAAGGTTTTCCGATGCGTGTTTTGACAGAATTGGTTTGATTGCTTAAACTTTGAGTTTTGACTTTGTGAAGGAGTGAACAACAGCGATGCCAAAGAGAACTTATCAACCGAACAACCGCCGCCGCGCCAAAAAACACGGATTCCGCGCGCGGATGGCGACCAAAAACGGTCGCGCAGTGATTGCGCGCCGCCGCGCGAAAGGTCGCAAACGCTTAACACCGCATCATTATTAAAAACCGATTATCGTTTGCCGAAGGATGCGCGTTTGCGCAAACCGCAGGAATTTCGTCACGTTTACGGCAACGGCAAGCGATACGACGGCAGGTTTATTTCGGCGTTCGTCTTGTCGAACGAGTTTTCATCTCATCGAATTGGAATCACGGCTTCGCGCAAAGGAGTCGGCAACGCGGTGCAGCGCAACCGCGCCAAACGACTTTTGCGCGAAGCCTTTCGTCTGTCTAAAATCGAACTAAACGGCTTAATCGGGCGTTATGATTTTGTACTGAACGCGCGGCGAAGTTTATTGACTGTCAAAATGCAGGCGGCGCTCGCAGACTTTCAGCAAATAATTAATCGAATCGGAAGAGACGAAAACGGCAAACAAAAAGCCGATGAATTAAATCAAATTGCCGAATGAAATTTTTGCTCATCGGAATTTTACGTTTTTATAAAGCCGCGATTTCGCCGCTCTTGCCGGCGGCGTGCCGTTTTACGCCGACTTGTTCTGAGTACGCGGCGGAAGCAATCAACAAACACGGCGCGATTCGCGGCTCTTTAATGGCGGTTTGGCGCTTGTGCCGCTGTCAGCCGTTCGCGCGAGGCGGCTACGATCCGGTGAAATAAATTCGGAATCATGAACGCGGAACGATGAATTAAATTCCGCGTTCCGCATTCATCATTTTTATAAATGGCAGCTAATCAAAATCAATCACGTTTTTTTCTGGCGATAGCAGTTTCGCTCGGTATTTTGTTTCTTTGGACTTATCTTTTTCCGCCGCCGAAACCGGCAAATAATGCCAACACTGAAACGGCAAATGTTTCTTCTCAACAAAACACTGCTGCGACGCCAGCCGTTTCCGGTCAGCCGCAGCAACAACCTACTCAAATTCAAAATCAAACGCCGGACAATACACCGAATCGTTTGTTGACGGTTAAAACGCCGTTCTATGAGGCGAAATTCGATTCGCGCGGCGCAGTTGTGACAAGCTGGATTTTAAAGCAAAACAAAGTCGGCGACGACGCGCGACCGCTTTATTCAATCAGCAGCACGCCGGATAATCCGCTGCCGCTCGAACTGATTTCCGATGAAGCCCGGAACCGTCGCGAATTGCCATTTGAGCTGGTTACGGGCGATGCCGGTTTAGACCAGATTTTAAACGACCGTAATTACCAAATTGTCGGCGCGGACGCGGATGAAATCGTTTTAAACGGCAGCGAATCGAAACAGATTCAATTTGTTTTACAGGACGCGGCAAACAGCGTCGAAGCGGTGAAAACTCTGACTTTGCGCGCCGACGATTATATCTCCGATTTGCAAACAAAATTGACCAGAAACGGTCAGCCCGTGCCGAACACAAAACTGCAAATCGGCGCTCGAATCGGCGATCAGGGAATCAAACATCACAATTATTACGCGATTGAACCGGAAGCGGTCGCAGCAGTCGGCGGTAGCGTTGAGCGGCAGCCGCCTTCGTATTTTGCGGATAAAAACGGCGGTCGTCATTTGATAAACGGCGAAGCGAGCTGGGCTGGAGTCGGCGATACTTATTTTGCAATGGCGGCAATTCCGCAGCAGCCGCTTTCAGGGCTTGAATTCGTGACTTCAAAATATGAAGTCGCTATCGAGCCGTACACAAGCGGAATTTGGGGATTGGTCACCGGACAAAAAGTTGATAAAGAGTTTCGCTATTTGACTTCAGCGCTCTTTCCGGTCAATTCAGACGGCAACACGACAACCAAAATTTACACCGGCACGAAAGACCATTATCTGCTTTCGGCGACGAGCGAGCGATTGAGTCAAACAATCGGACGCCCGGTTGATTTGGAAGATTTTATTAGCTGGGGCTGGATGAGCAGTCTGACGCGACCAATTGCGATTCCCATTCTCGGAGTGCTCAGATTTTTGAGCAATCTGACGCATAACTACGGCGTCGCAATTCTGCTGTTCACGTTCCTGTTTTTCTCCGTTCTTTTCCCGATGCGCTGGTATCAATCAAAATCTTTCAAAAAAGCGCAGAAAAATGCGCCGAAAATGAAAGAGTTGCAGGATCGCTATAAAGAAATGCAGGCGAAAAAAGTTCCGCTCGACGATCCGCGAATGCGCGAATTGCAAATGGAACAATTAAAGCTGACGAAAGATGCAGTGCCGATTGGCGGCTGTTTGCCGATGCTTTTGCAGTTTCCACTTTTAATCGCGCTTTACATCGCAATTACGATTTCGCTCGATTTTCGTCTCGCGCCGTTTTTGTGGCTGCCGGATTTATCCAGTGCCGATCCTTACCACGCGCTTGAATTTATGTTTGCCGGTTCGATGGCGCTGGCGATGCTTTATCAGCCGACCGCCGCCGCCATCACGCCCGAACAGCAGATGCAGCAGAAAATGATGACTTATTTGATGCCCGTAATGATGCTGTTCGTGATGTGGGGTTCGCCTTCGGGCTTGCTCGTTTACTGGCTGGCGGGCAACATCATCGGCTTTTTGCAGCAGCTTTTAATCAACCGAATGAACAAAACGAACGAACCGCCGACCGCAACAACAACCGGCGATTTGCAGCGTCCGATGACCAAAAAAGAAAGAATGAAAGCCGGACTTTCGACATCTTGATTTTAAGAAAAACGCCGAAACGCTTGATTCATTAAAAATCAAGCGTTTCGGCGTTTTTCTTTGCTTAAATTGATGAGAATTTTACGCAATCTCGCTTTTATCCAGATTTTATCGGTGTCAATGTTTCTCTGCGCGTGCAGCAGTTCGTCCGAGCCGAACCCGGCAAACACGAACGCCGCTAATGCAAAAACTCCAATTGCTTCGCCGAGCGTTGCCGCCAACAGTGCCAATACGCCTGCGCCGATAGCGTCGCCGACGATTCAGGCTTCGGAGGGTTCTAGCGCGCCGTGCGCCGTCGTTGCCGCCCATCACGCCGCTTTGGTCAAAGGCGATGAAGCGGCGTTCAGAAAAACTTTAACGCAGGCGACAATCCGCCAGTTTGAGGCAGATGCGAAAGCCGAAGGCGAAAAAACAATCGTCGGTTATTTAACCGCTTATAGCTCGCCTGATCCCAGCCCGCCAATCTGCGGCGGCAGCGTCCAGGGCGATGTTGCCGCTTTGCAGACCAAAGACGCTGAAGGCGGAGTTGTAGTAATGCGTGCCGTTAAAGAAAATGGGGAATGGAAGCTCGACTTGTTGTCTGTGAAACCGCAATAGCATTAAAAATAAAACAAAAAGAAGCCGGACTTGAATTCAAGTCCGGCTTCTTTTTGTTTTATTAATCCGCCGCGCGGGCTTCTTTTGCCTGCTCGTTCGGACGATAAGGCGGCAAAATGACGCGAGCGGATTTTTCCTTTTTCAATCCCAAAGCCCAATCCGCCTGCATAATCGTGTGAATATCGCGCGTTCCTTCGTAAATCACGGCGGCTTTGCAGTTTCGCAAATAACGCTCGACCGGATAATCGTTTGTGTAGCCGTTTGCGCCGTGAACTTCAATCGCCATCGAAGCCGCTTTTTCGCTGCGAACCGTCGCTTGCCATTTCGCCATCGAAGCAGCTTTTGCAGACGGCTTTCCTTCGTTTTTTAAATATCCGGCTTTGAGCCAGAGAAGGCGACACATTTCATAATCGGCTTCCATTTCGGCAATTTTTTGTTTGACAAGCTGATGACTGCCGATTTTAACGCCGCCCGTTTCGCGCGTATTGGCGTAAGCGACGGAGGCATCGCGGCTTGCTCTGATAACGCCGGTTGCGCCGGAAGCGACGGTGTAACGACCGTTTTCGAGAGCGAACATCGCAATTTTAAATCCTTCGCCTTCTTCTCCGAGCATATTTTCCGCCGGGACGCGAACGTCCTGCAAAGAAAAATATCCGGTGTTTCCGGCTTTAATTCCGAGCTTGCCGTGAATCGTGCCGGAAGAAAAACCTGGCATCGAGCGTTCGATGATAAAACAGCTCATTCCGGTGTGGTCGCGCTTTTTTCGTTTTTCTTCGTCAGTCCAGCAGAAAAACAAAAAGTGGTCTGCAACGTCGCCCAGAGAAATCCACATTTTTTCGCCGTTTAAAATCCAATCCGAACCATCGCGGCGGGCGCTTGAACGCAGCCCGATTACGTCAGAACCGGCATTCGGTTCGGTCAAACCGAAAGTGGAGCGTTTTTCGCCGCGCGCTTGCGGCACGAGATATTTTTGTTTCTGCTCTTCGGTTCCCCACGAAAAAACCGACATCGAATTCAACCCGACGTGAACCGACATAATCACCCGCAGAAATGTGTCGCACGCTTCAAGCTCTTCGCACACCAGACCGAGCGAGATGTAATCGAAACCCGCGCCGCCGTATTGTTCGGGAATGCAAACGCCCAAAAGTCCCAAATCAGCCATTTTGTCCAGAATCGCCGGTTCAAAACGCGCTTTTTCGTCCCATTCTTTAATAAACGGCGCTACGTCGCGCTGGCAAAATTCGCGCACGGTTTGCTGTAGCGCGCGATGCTCTTCGGTTAACTCAAAATCAATCACTGCTTTTATAAAATCCTTTTAAAATAAATTTCGGCTTAAAACCGAAAGCATTGTAGCATTGGCGCAACTTTGACCGCTAATCATTAAATTAAAAAAGAGAAAGCCATTCGACTTTCTCACTACTCGACATTAAGCCGCCACCAGTATTATATATCTTTAGAAGCTATGGAAATATTCCATTTTTAAACAGATATTTCTCAATGTTTAAGTAAGGAGTTGGAAAAATGAATTTGGAGAAACGAGAATTTCAAAACCTCAGTCTTTGGGTAAGCCAGCCGAGAAACCTAACTTCTTTATCTATGATCTATGGCAGTATGTTTGGTGGCTTGATAGTTATGACAGAAATATTGTCAACTATCGCTGGTTTGATTTTTATCCCGTATATAATTCTTGTAATCGGATTTTTTTGGCTAATCAAAAAAACTGAAATGAGCTATTTCCACCGCTTTCTGGCAGGACTCGCCAGTTTTATGTTAGCGACATTGATTATTTATTTTTACATAATTCTTGTCGCAAACCCACTCGTATTATTTAAAATGCCGTTTTCGGCGCATCTCTGGCGGATGGGATTGATGCTCGGTATTGGTATTATTGTTAATGGTTTAATGGCTTACTTGCAATCGAGATTTGAAGTTAAACTTTCATAAAAATAAGCCGCTCTCTAATTCAGAGCGGCTTATTTTTCCTGTCTTTTTAGCTCTTAATAATAATGTGTTGCCGTATGAGGCGGAATTGATGCTTCAGCAACATTTAAACTGCCGATTGATTGTTCAGAATTTTGAATTGCGGCTTTAAATTGCGGCACGAGCGGCGTTTCGAGCCAGCGCCGCTTGTCGGATTTGTCGCGGTTTAATTTATAAACGCCGAGTTCGAGATAAAAATTTTCGAGCGGCTCGTTGCTGAAACGATAGCGCCAATCAATCATCGTGAACAACGGAAACCAAGTGTAGCCGACGACCGGAACGCCTCGTCCGCGCAATTCTTTGACCATACTGGTCGAAGCCTCGAACCACCGCGAGCGAATCTCGTCGCTCCCGACTGCGCTGGTTTCGGTAATCATTATCGGCACTTTGTATCGCTCGTAATAAGATTCAATCAGCTCTATAAAACCGGCGCCTTCCGGTTCGATGTCGCGAAACATAATGCGCCCGCGCGAGTTTTGATAAATTTGTTTCGTTGACCATTGCGGATAAAAATTCAAACCCAAAACATCAAGCTCGATTTTGTTTACGGCGATTTCTTTTAAAGCGTCGGGCGTGACTCCGTTTCGCAAAAACCAGGGAAAAAGCGGGTGATCGGGCGTCAATCTGCCGGTTATCAAATCGTAGCAGATGAAACCGCGGCGAGTTTCTTCTAAAGCCAGCGAATTTAAATCTTCGCGCACCGCGCGCGTTAATCCGGTTGCTTCGACGTGAACCATTACCGAATTAGGATCAATTTCTTTGATGACTTTGACCGTCCGAGTGATTCCGCGCGCAAGCTGGAGCATTATTTTCAAATAACCCCGCTCGCCTTTTAAATACGGCGCCCAAAGCCCTCGCATTCCGCACATCAGAGAATTGATAATCGGTTCGTTGAGCGGCGTGTAAAATCGAATCAAACTTTTGTAGCGATTGGCAAATTCGGCGGCGTAGCGGGCGACGAATTTCGGATAATCACGGTTGGCAAATTCCCGGGAAAGCCAAAACGGCGTGCCGTAATGCATCAAATCAATAATCGGCGTTATTTTAAGGTCTTCGACCAGATAAGGAATTACCTCATCAATCCAACGCCAATCAAAGCGCCCCGGCTCAGGCTCGACGCGATACCACGGAATGCCCCAGCGCAGAGCTTTTAACCCAAGCTCGCGCCCGAGAGCCAAATCTTCGCGCCAATGCTCGTAGTGTCCTAAAAGCTCGTACTCGTCGAGCGAACGATGTCCGGGACGAGTTTGCGGAACAAAAGTGTCTTCGATGCCGCCAGCCCACAAAAATTTTTCCGGCTCCGGTCTTATTAAATCAATCATTAAGTTCAAATAAAAGAATTTTTATTTGCTGAATTTTCAAATTAAGGTTACCCGAACCGCTTCAAACTGCACTTTTGTTTCGCGCCCCAGCAAACCGATGCGGATTTGTCCGGGCGGAATTGCCGCCGATCCGAGTTCTGTTTTTTCAAATTGCAGCCGGAGCGTTTCGCCTTCGCGCCGCAAACGAAACTGGTTTATTTCTTCGGGAGCAAACGATTCGGGTAAAGCGATTCGCCGCTCCTCGCTTGGAGAGAGAAACTTGAAAAAATACCGGGCGTTTTCCTGTTCGATTGTCAAAAAAGTTTCGCCGTCCGGTTGCTTAAAATAGAAGCCGAATTCGCCTGATAGAGTTGCCCCATTTGTTGCGCAACTGAGGTTAGCCACAAGTTCAAAATTGTCGAGAGGAAGATTTTTAAGCAGAACGCTTTGTTCGGAACCGAACCAAGCCGATTCTAAACGACCTTGCGAGATTTGCCAAGCATTAATTTCGTCTTTTTCCGCAAACCAGCCAAGTTTGGTTAAGTCAGTGACTTGCCGGTCGAAAATCTCTTCAAAACCGACGGTCAAAGCAAAGCCGGAAAATGCCGCGCTCATTTGTCTCGAACAAAGCGCAAAATTGGTTGGCGCAAATTCGAGTTCTTTTTCAAGATAAAAATTGGCTTCGTCCAATTTTATTTTGACCAGAAAATTATCAACTTCAACGCGCCAGAGATGAAATGCATGGGGATTAAAATCCGTCGGTAAATCAAAAACCTGATTTCCATTTGCAGCGGAAATCTCGATTTGCTTGGTCAGCGGCAAAATCAAACAATGTACCGCAGTGTTTTCGCCGCCTTTCAAACAAAAGCCGTAGCCGCTCGTTTTTTCCGCAAAACTCAATGCTTTGCTGCTGACTTCGACGAGAAAACAGTTTGATTCAACACCGCAAACAGCTTCTGCTTTTTCCGCGGCTGCATTCGAAACTGCGGCGTTTGAATTAACCAGCCAATTTTCGTCTCGGTCGCAAATCCAATTTTCCCCCAAACCAGCGAGCGAATCGTAATCGAAGAAATCGAAAACTTTCGGCGAGTTAGGCGCGTCCTGCGGTTCACTGCTGGCTCCTAAAATCAATATTCTTTCGCCGACAAAATCCATCCGGTCAATCGCCGGCAAACGACCGCGCAAATCTTCAGACCAGCGATGATAAACGCAGAAAAGCTGGAAATTATCGGTGCCGCGCACGACTGAATTGTGTCCCGGTCCGATAACTTTGCCCGGAATCGTCATCAAAATCGGCAAGATTTTTTCGCCGTCGCTAAACTGCTGCCATTCGTCCGGCGCGAGCAAATCCCGCGTCACGGCGAACGAAACTCCGTAAGTCGGATTTTGCCAATTCCCGCCGGAAAACATCTGGTAATAAACGCCTTTGCGTTTTAAAACAAACGAGCCTTCAATCGTGTGCCAGCGAACGTTGCCTTTGCTCGCGCGCACGGGGTCGTAAATCTGCCAATCGAAGCGCGCTCGCGAAACCGGCTGCGGATTGCCTTCCAATTGAAACGGGGACAGCATCCGGTCGCGGACGGTTCCCGTGCCGATGTGCGAATGTTCGAGAAAATCGGTCGCGTAAAAAAGCCAGCGCGAATTGTCTTCGTCAACAAAAACGTGAGCGTCAATCGCAAAATTTTGGTCGGTTAAACGAAAGCCGGTATCAACGTATTTCCCGACCGGATGATCGGCGACTGCAACGCGGATTTCCATATTTTCCTCGTTGCCGACGCTGTAATAGAGATAAAATTTGCCGTTGTCGTAAAAGATTTCCGGCGCCCAGTAGCAAGGCTGGTCGAAAGGAGGCGGATTGATCGCGCTGCCCGCGTCTTTCCAATGAACTAAATCGCGCGAATGAAGCAGACCGAAAACGCCGCCGTCGTGCCAGTAACCTGTGCAAATCGCCCAATATTCGCCGCAGAATTTAAAGACAAA
Organism: Pyrinomonadaceae bacterium; assembly: GCA_036388995.1. Taxonomy (GTDB): domain Bacteria; phylum Acidobacteriota; class Blastocatellia; order Pyrinomonadales; family Pyrinomonadaceae; genus JALZCH01. The sequence goes on from DASVQU010000191.1 coordinate 20,248, forward strand.
AGGATCGGGAAAATCGTGTTCGTAAAGAGGATTTAAATACATAAAGGAAAAAAATAAAGGATAATGGATGAAGTAAAAACTTCTTTAAATCATCCTTCATCCTTTATCCTTTATCCTTACTAAAAACTACGCTGCCTTAGCGTAAGCGTTTGCCCGTAAATTGTTCATTAAGGGCTGTAATGCTTCCAGAGTCTCAATGGTTAAAATTTTGTCGCCGATAAAATCGTCACTCGAATCCGATAAGGCAATTAGCGGAATGTCTTCAAAATCCGTAATATCCTGCAAAAGGCGCAGATTTTCTTCGCTAGTCTCCGAAGCTTGCCCAAAATTCAACAAAATCAGCGACGGGCGCGCGCCGAGCGTAAAATCAATCGTGCGTTCGACTGCATCCGTTAAGCACTTAACCTGCTTGACGTTATAGCCGCGTTTTTGCAGCCAAACCTTCGTAGTTGTTGCTACTCCGTCGTGGGCAGTTTCATCCAATAATAAAACTGTCGGGGCAAATGTACTTCTCATTGTTTTTCGTCTCCTTATTCTAAAAATGCCTTTTGCCTGTTTTACAAGCCTAAGTCACAAACCGATGTTTTGTAGGTTCGACTGAATACAAAGATTCAATCTAAAAAACTCGGTAAATTTTCTTTACGTTCTGTTATCGCAGTTTACACATTAAATTTCAGTTAAATTTAATCTGCAAACTTTCAAATTACTCCTGGCGGACGTTGTCGCCGCCCAGACTTCCGAGCAAATTTTCGAGCGTTTCCGCATCTTCTTTCGATTTGGCTTCGACGCCGACCAGAATTCCGCCTTCTCGAATGCCGGCATCATAAACCGCCGCTCGATGCTCCGGAATGCCAGCGCCGACCAGAGCGCCGATAATTCCGCCAGCCGCTCCGCCCGCGCCCGCGCCCGCAAGAGCCGCTGCGATTGGACCGGCGATAACCAAACCAATTCCCGGTAGCAACACAGTCGTACCAACAGCGGCGATAGCGGCAATTGTCGCTCCGATAACCCCGCCGACCGCGCCGCCGATGCCGGTTCCTTCCGCCGCTTTGTTTCCCTCAACGATGGCGATTTGTTTGTTTTTCGTCGCATCTGACATCAAAAGGCTGATGTCGTCGCGGGAATATTCGCGTTTGATAAGCGCGTCAACGGCGGCTTCAGCCTGCGTCGCGTTTTTAAAAAGTGCCGTTACGAGTATTGCCATTTTTATTTCTCCTTTTTAAAAAAGCCGAGAATAATCCTTTAGCTTTTGACAAACTTAAAACTGTAGCGATTTATTGCAAACGAAATCTCAAGTTTCGTAAACAGCAATATTCGTGCCGATTTCCATTACCGATTTGAAGTGCAATAATATTATAATTTAGCCGATAATGCAAAAGAAAAACTGCGTACGAGCGGCGAACAAACGCTTATTTTTCATACAAAATAAACAGTTAAAATAAAAATTGCTTGCACGTTTCGGTACGAAAACGGACGGAGCGGCAAATATTGATTTACTAGCGTTTTAATTGACACTGACGGGCAAGAAAGCCTTTAAGAGCGAAAGAACGAAATGTTTAATAGTTTCTTCATCGGCGGCTTTGAATGCTCGACGCATCGCGGGCGCGACGAACGCCGCCACGATCTTATTGCCGCCACTCAACACGACCGATTTGCTTTGGAGGATTTCAAACGACTTAAAGAACGCGGAATTTCCGTCGCCCGCGAAGGCTTGCGCTGGCATTTAATCGAACCGCAGCCGGAACGCTACGATTTTTCGAGCGTCCACCCGATTTTGTGTGCCGCACAGGAAACGGGCGTGCAAATTCTCTGGGATTTGTTTCATTATGGCTTCCCTGACGATACAAATCCTTTTGAGCCTGATTTTGTTCACAGGTTCGCACAGTTTGCCTACAAATTCGCCGAATTCCTGAAAACGGAAACAGGCGATGAAACGCCTTTCGTTTGCCCGTTTAACGAGATTTCGTTTTTCACTTACGCGGCGGGCGAGCGCGGATTTTTCGCGCCCTACGAGCAAAAACGCGGGCGCGAATTAAAACCGAAACTGGTACGCGCCGCAATTGAAGCTGCAAAAGCGTTTCGCAGCGTATTTCCCGACGCGCGCCTGCTGCAAATTGATCCGGTTTTTCATATCGTCCCGCCTTCGGATTCATGGGAAGATCGAGAAAAAACGGAAAAATATCGAAACGGGCAATATGAAAGCTGGGATTTAATTTCCGGGCGCTTGCAGCCGGAGCTCGGCGGTTCATTGGATTTTCTGGATGTCGTCGGAGTTAATTATTATTACTACAACCAATGGATTTTGGCGGAAGAGCCGGAAATGCCCGGCGAAATGATTGAAATGAGCGATCCGCGCTATCGCCCTTTTCGAGACATTTTGCGTGAAGTTTACGAGCGTTATCGCCGCCCGATTTTTATCGCCGAAACCGGAACCGAAAACGAAGAGCGTCCGGCGTGGCTGCGTTATGTTTGCGAAGAAGTGCGAGCGGCGATACGCGCGGGCATTCCGGTTCAAGGCATTTGCTGGTATCCGATTTTGAATCATCCCGGCTGGGACGACGACCGTTATTGCCCGAACGGTTTGTGGGATTACCCCTATCACAAGAGCGGAAAACGCGAGATTTACCAACCATTGGCTGAAGAACTGGCGCATCAGCAGCAATTATTTGCAGAATTTTTCGCCGAAAGAAAGGCTGCGCTTGCCAAAGCCGCCTGAGTTTTTTATAAACTCACTGGTTTATTTTTTTTCAAATCAGTGAGCTTTGATGAATCAAACTGAAACCGAACACGAAATCAAAATCCGCGAAGTCTCCGGCGTCAAAGAATTTAACCGCTGCATTGAATTGCAGCGCGCGGCTTTTAAGTTGCCGGATTTGGAAATTTCACCGCTCCGGCATTTTATCGTCACCAACAACTGCGGCGGGTTTACACTTGGTGCGTTTGTCGAAGAGGAACTAGTCGGATTCGTTCATCATTTAGCTGCGATCAAAAACGGTGAAATTATCGGCTATTCTCATATGGCGGCGATTTCGCCCGATTATCAAAACGCCGGAATCGGCGCGCGTCTAAAATGGGCACAGCGCGAAAAAGCTCTCTCGCAAAACGTGCGATTTATCAAATGGACTTTCGAGCCGATGCAATCGCGCAACGCGCATTTTAATCTCAATCGTTTGGGCGCGACCGTCAGTTCCTACGCCGAAAATTATTATGGCACGGATTACAATCCGTCTTCCCAAAATGTCAGCCAACCGTTCGGACTCGACAGTGATCGGTTGTTCGCCGATTGGCAGCTCGGTTCAGAAAGAGTCCAAAGTTTTGAACGCGGCGCGAGCGGGGAAATTAAAAGCGAACTCGCAAAAGTTATAGAAATTCCGGCAAACTGGAGTTCGCTCGTCAAAAACGAGCCGCTAAAAGCGCGCGAAGAACAATTGCGCGTTCGCGCCGAATTTCAAACGGCGTTTGCCGAAAAATTAATCTGCGCTAAATTCGAGCGCGGAGCGGAAACTTCGAGATATTTGCTCTACCGAGAAATTTAAGAAATAAAATTTTGTCAATTTTCGACATCAATTCCGACATTCGCCAGGCACAAACTTTGCCGAGCGAATTTTACACAAACCCGGACTTTTTCGAGCAATCGAAGGAGCGGATTTTCGCGCGTTCATGGCAGATTGTCGGGACGACCGACGATTTGCGGCTCGCAGGGCAAATGCAGCCGCACACAATTCTCGAAGGCTTTCTGGACGAGCCGGTTTTACTCGTCCGCGTCGGTGACAACGTGACAAACTGTTTGTCAAACGTCTGTACTCATCGCGGCAATATTCTGGTCGAACATCCGTGCGTCGAAAACGGAATCCGCTGCCGCTATCACGGGCGCAAGTTTTCTTTAAACGGCAAATTCGTTTCAATGCCCGAATTTGAAGGCGTCGAAAACTTTCCCGCAAAATCAGACGATTTGCCGCGCGTGCCGTTCGGTTCGTGGGGCAAATTCTTGTTGGCTTCAATCAAACCAGCCGCGCCGCTCGAACATTTTTTGAGCGAAATGAACGAGCGAATGTCGTGGCTCGAATGGGAAAACTTTAAGTTTAATTCCGTTTTATCGCGCGATTATCTGGTCAAAGCGCATTGGGCTTTGTACTGCGAAAATTATCTCGAAGGCTTTCACATCCCGTTTGTTCACAACACGCTCAACTCCGTTGTTGATTACGGCTCTTACACGACCGAGCTTTTTCGCCGTTCGAACCTGCAAATCGGACTGACGCGTGGCGAAAAAGACGTTTTCGATCTGCCCAAAAGCTCGCCGGATTACGGCAAATCAATCGGCGCGTATTATTTCTGGATTTTCCCGAATCTGATGTTTAATTTTTACCCCTGGGGGTTGTCGGTCAACATCGTCAAACCGATAAATCCGGGGTTAACAAAAGTTTCGTTTTTGAGCTATGTCGCCGACGAAAAGAAACTCTCACACGGCGCGGGCGCCGATTTAGAGCGAGTTGAAAGAGAAGATGAAGCGGTCGTCGAAAACGTCCAGCGCGGAATCCGCTCGCGCTTTTACCGGCAAGGCAGATATTCGCCGACGCGCGAAACCGGGACGCATCATTTTCACCGGTTGATTGCCGAATTTATGAAAGTTTAGAGTACAAATTTAGTTTGTAGTTTTTCTGGCTCAATCATAAACTCTAAACGTTTTTATGAATCTTTTTGAAGTTGCCGAAAACAATGTGCGCGAAGAAATAGAACGCCTTCGCACGGAAGTTAACCGTCACAACGAGCTTTATTACCAGCAGAGCGCGCCGGAAATTTCCGACGCCGAATTTGACGCGCTTTTAAAACATTTACAGGAACTCGAAGACGCGCACCCGGAGTTTGTCACGCCTGACTCGCCGACGCAGCGTGTCGGCGGAAAAGCCGAAGGTTTCGAGCCTTTTACGCATCGCGTTCCGCTGATGTCGCTCGACAACAGTTACGACATCGAAGATTTGCGCCGGTTTGACGAGCGCTGCCGACGCCTTGCAGACGGCAGAAAGCTAGATTACGTCGCCGAATTAAAGATTGACGGTTTGTCGCTGGCGCTGCATTACGAAAGCGGTTTTTTTGTCGCCGGTGCAACTCGGGGCGATGGGCAAACCGGCGACAATATTACGCCTAACGCACGCACAATCCGTTCAATCCCTTTAAAATTAAAAGACGCCCAAATCTCTCCAAACGTTGAAATTCGCGGTGAAGCATATCTTTCGCGTTCAAATTTCAAACGTCTGAACGAAGAGCTTGCGGAATCGGGCGCAAAAACTTTCGCCAATCCGCGAAACGCCGCTTCCGGCACGATTCGTCTGCTCGATTCGCGGCTGGTCAAACAGCGAAAGCTCGATTTTTTCCCGTACGACGTTTTGGCGGGAGCGGCAAAAATGTTTCCGACCCACTGGCAGATTTTCGATTTTCTCGAAATGGTAGGTTTTACGGTTAATCCGAATCGCCGTAAATGCGAAAACATTGATCAAGTCATTGAGTTTTGCAATCAAATGGAATCGCTTCGCGATGATTTGGATTACGAAATTGACGGCGTGGTCGTCAAAGTCAATTCGACCGCGCTGCAAGACGAATTCGGGGCGACAAACAAATCGCCGCGCTGGGCAATCGCTTACAAATATCCGGCGCGGCAGGCGACGACCAGACTGCATTCGATTCACGTTCAAATCGGACGCACGGGCGCGCTGACGCCTGTTGCTTATCTCGAACCGACATTGCTCGCCGGAACCGTTGTTTCGCGGGCTTCTCTGCACAACGAAGACGAAATCAAACGACTCGACGTGCGGCTCGGCGATTACGTTTTGATTGAAAAATCGGGCGAAATCATTCCGCAGGTTTTACAGGTCGTCACAACGCGCAGAACCGGCGACGAGCAAATTTACGAATTTCCCCGAAAGTGTCCGGTTTGCGAAACTCCTGTAATACGTCCTGAAGGCGAAGCCGTGACGCGCTGCCCGAATTACGATTGCCCGGCGCGCGTCAAAGAGCGGATTTTGTATTTCGCTTCGCGCAAAGCAATGGACATTGAAGGCTTGGGCAAAGCCGTCGTGGAACAGTTTTATGCGACTGGTTTAGTAAAAGATGTCGCCGATATTTATTCTTTAACGCACGAACAAATCGCCGCGCTCGAACGCAAAGCCGAAAAATCTGCGACAAATCTCATCAATCAAATCGAAGCGAGCAAAACGCGCGAATTGCGCCGTTTGATTTTCGCGCTCGGAATCGAAAACGTCGGCGAGCGTTACGCGCGCATTTTCGCCAATCATTTCCGTTCGATTGACAATCTCGCCGCCGCTACCGTTTCCGAATTGGACGACATTTCCGATGTCGGTTTGACGGTCGCTTTAAGCGTCCATGAATGGTTTGCCAATCCGCGCAATCAGGATTTGATTGCGCGCCTCAAAGCGGCGGGCGTCAAAACCGAACTAGAAACGCAAACCACAGTAGCTGCGAATGAGAATTTCGCCGGAAAAACTTTTGTTTTAACCGGAAAACTGGAAACCTTAACGCGCGACGAAGCCGCTCGTTTAATCGAGGAACGCGGCGGTCGCGTATCTTCGTCGGTCAGCAAAAAGACTGATTTTGTGCTTGCCGGCGAAGACGCCGGTTCAAAACTGGAAAAAGCAAATGTGCTCGGAGTATCTGTGATTGATGAAGAAACGTTTCGAGAAATGTTATTCTAAATCTTTATGGCAAACGAAAATTTACAACTTGGTTACACGATTTTATGCGACGACGTGCGGCTGGAAATGGGAAACAAGCTGTCGTTGATGGGCATTTTTCAAAACATTATGGTCGAGCGCGTTCCGGTCACACTGATTAAATTTGCGGTCGTGCAGCATTGGACGGGGGCAGGAAATTATATGGCGGAAGTGCGGATTTTGTCGCCCGACAAAATGAACGTGGTCGTCAGCTCGCAGCCGACGCAGATTGCTTTGCAGGAAGGCGGTTTCGCCGATAACGTCAGCTTTTTCGTCAATCCCAGCTTTCCTGAAGTCGGAACTTACTCGGTGCAGACACTCGTCAATTCAAATCTTTTTAACGAATTTCCGCTCGTTGTTACCCAAATGCAGCAGGGTCAAAACAATGTTTCGGGCGGCAACGAGGATGATGAATATCCCGAAATTGTTAATTAAAGAAAAAAATAGGACACGGATAAAACGGAAATGTCGTATTAAACAGGTTAGAAAAAATCTGTTTAATACGACATTTTGCCTCAAAGTCCTGTTTATTCGCTTTTAGGTTTGAGCGAAACCGCTACGCGGTAAACTTGCGCGCCGTTGATTTCGACTTGCTCGCTGCCGCGCTCGGCGCCGTCAATTGTGACGGCGACGCGGTAACGCGCATCAGCGGGCGGCAATCTGAATGTGAATTCGCCGCTTTGACTGCTGAAAATCTGCGATACTTTTTTCTCGCCGCCTGAAATTTTAAATATTTCGACTTTCGCGCCGTAAACGCTGCGACCGTTGGCGTCGAAAACGCTCCCGCGCACGATTGCCAGCGTTCCCTGATCGGTTGCCATTACGAGCTTGGTGAGTTTGGAAACCTCTCCGGCTTTTACTTCAACGCGCGGCAGAGTCCCTTGGGCTAAACCATCTTTGGTGAAAACGAAATCGTAAACTCCGGGTTTTAAATTGTCGAGTTGAAATTCACCTTTGCGGTCGGTTCTGGTCGAAGCGATTGATTTTTCATCCTGCTGCGCCTCGACGCGCGCGCCGGAAATCGAGCTGCCGTTCGTCAAACGCACTTTCCCGCGCACGCCGCCGGTCGTTTTATTTTGAGCCGAAGCGGAAAAAGAAAAAGCGGCTATCAAAAGTAATAAAAACAGATTCTTCATTCAATTACGAATTTCAAATTACGAATTACGAATTGTGGAACTAAAGAATTAAATTTCCTTAATTCGTAATTTGAAATTCGTAATTCGTAATTGATTTTAGTTTGCGCCGGCTTTGTTTGCTTCGGGCTGATGTTCGCGGCGAAACTCGTCGGCTACGTCGTTGATGATGTCGGCAAGCGTTCGGGTTGGCTGGTAACCGATTAAACCTTTGGCTTTATCCAGAGACGGCACGCGGCGCTGCATATCTTCAAAACCCTCGCCATACGCTTCGTTGTAAGGAATATAACGCAATTCGCTCCGGCTGCCGGTCATTTTAATCGCTGCTTCGGCAAGCTCTTTAATCGAAGTTTCCTGATCGTTTCCGATGTTAATGACCTGACCGAAACAACTCGGCGTTTCGAGAAGCGTCAGCAATCCTTCGACGACATCTGCAACGTGACCGAAGCAGCGCGATTGATTGCCGTCACCGTGAACGGGAATCGGCTCGTTTTTCAATGCGGCGTGGACAAAACGCGGCACCACCATTCCGTATTGCCCGGTCTGGCGCGGTCCGACCGTGTTAAAAAGACGAACGACTACAACCGGCAGACGCGATTCTTTCCAATGCGCGAGCGCCAAAAACTCGTCCAGAGATTTTGCGCAGGCATAAGCCCAGCGATGTTTGCTGGTTGCGCCCGTCAAAACGTCATCTTCTTCGCGGAACGGAACCGATGTGCCTTTGCCGTAAACTTCGGATGTTGACGGAATCAAAATGCGTTTGCGATAGCGCGAGCAAAAACCGAGAACGATGTCCGTGCCGCGAAAAATCGTTTCGATGGTTTTGACCGGATGCTCCATAATCAGCTTGACGCCGACGGCGCTCGCCATATGCAAAACCCGGTCGGCATCGCGAACGAGTTCTTCCATTAATTTGGCGTTTAAAACCGTGTCAATTAAAACCTGAACGCCCGGCTCGCCTTCGAGATGTGCGATGTTTGAATAACGTCCGGTTGAGAGGTCGTCAATAATCGTGATTTCGTGTCCGTCTTTGTGCAGGCGGTCAGCCAGATGACTGCCGATAAAGCCTGCGCCGCCCGTGATTAAATACTTCATAATAAAAATTGAATCAAAAACTTAAATTCTAAACTATTTTTACTCGTTTGATTTGTTAACTCTGGCAGCGAAATAAGCCACAGTCTTTTTGAGACCTTCACGCAGGGGAACGTGCGGCTGCCAGCCTAATAGCTGTTGGGCGCGCGTAATATTTGGCTGACGCTGTTTCGGATCGTCCTGCGGGAGCGGAAGATGCTTGATTTTTATTTCTTTCCCGCACGCTTCAGCCACTTCGCGCGCCAGCTCGTTCATCGTAAATTCTCCCGGATTGCCGATGTTGACCGGATCGTTAATCGTTTCCGCTTCGGTGTTCATCAAACGAATCAAACCGTCAACCAAATCGTCAACATAACAAAATGAGCGCGTTTGCTCGCCCGTGCCGTAAATCGTCAAATCTTCGCCGCGCAACGCCTGAACAATAAAATTTGAAACCACGCGCCCGTCGTTTTCGAGCATTCTTGGTCCGTAGGTGTTAAAAATTCTGACAATTCGCGTGTCAACGCCGTTTTGGCGGTGGTAATCCATCATCAGGGTTTCGGCAATACGCTTTCCTTCGTCGTAACAACTGCGAAATCCAATCGGATTTACGTTTCCCCAGTAATCTTCGGTTTGCGGATGAATCAGCGGATCGCCGTAAACTTCGCTGGTCGAAGCCTGCAAAATTCTCGCTTTGACGCGTTTTGCCATTCCGAGCATGTTAATCATTCCCATCACGCTCGTCTTGACGGTTTTGACCGGATTATACTGATAATGAACCGGCGAAGCCGGACACGCCATATTATATATCTGGTCAACTTCGAGAAGAATCGGTTCGATTACATCGTGGCGAATCAGCTCGAAACGATGATCGTCAAGAAGATGAGAAATGTTTTCGCGTCTGCCGGTAAAAAAATTATCCAGACAGAGAACTTCGTTGCCTTCGCTTAAAAGGCGCTCGCAGAGATGAGAGCCGATAAATCCGGCTCCGCCGGTGACCAAAATTCGCATTTATTTTTTAACCGCATCCGTGACCCGAATATTTCGGGAATTCAACCGATAATCTAAAGGTATTAGAAAAAAGAGTCAATTTACAAAACTTTTAAAAACAAATGAACAACGGTTTCGACATGATGAGTTTGCGGAAAAAAATCGAATGCGCGAACGTTTTCGATTTGATAGCCGCCCGTTATTAAAGTCCGTAAATCGCGCGCCAGCGTCGCCGGATTGCAGGAAACATAAACGATTTTCGCGGGCTGCAAGCCGATTAAAGTTTTAATCGCTTCGGTTTCCGCTCCGCTGCGCGGCGGGTCGAGCAAAACAAAATCAATTCCGGCAAGTTTCCCCGCATTTTGTTCAAGCCATTTGCCGACCGCCGAAACTTCAAAATCAACGTTTTTCAAATCGGCAGTTTGAGCATTCGATTTTGCAAACTGAATGCTCAAACGATTGCCTTCGATTCCGACAACTTTCTTAAATTTAGCCGCCAGCGGCAATGTGAAAAGCCCGACGCCGCAATATAAATCGAGCGCCAGATTTCCCTCGGCTTTTCCGATTGCGGTTTCAATGAATTCGGGCAAAAGCAGATGATTGACTTGAAAGAAAACGTCCGCGCTAAAGCTGTAATCGAAACCGCCGATTTTTATACTGATTTCTTCGGCTTTTGATTTTCGAGACAGCGCGTCGGTTCGGTCGTTTTCTTCTTGAATCTTGTTTGCTGCGTAAAAATTCTCGTCCGGTTCGGCGTCGGTTTTTGTGTTCGCAAAACTGAGCGAAACGGTTTCGCCGCTCGCTGTCGCGCGGAGTTCTGCAAAATTCCGATTGGAATTTTCTCTCGCCGTCTGCAAAGTTTTTTGCAAAGTTTCGGTCAAAATCGGGCAAACCCGTACGTCGCAAACTCGATGCGATTTGCGCTCGAAATAACCCAGTCTGTTGCCGTCACGTTTCCATTGCGCTCTGGTTCTGTAATTCCATGTATTGGGCGAATGAACGATTTCGATTTCTTTTTGCCAGTCAATTTTACCGATTCGACGCAGGCAATCCCGGATGATTTCGACTTTTGCCCGGAGCTGCGCCGTATAATTCAATTGCTGAAAATCACAGCCGCCGCAAACTCCGAAATGCGGACACGGCGGCTCAACCCGCTCGGCGGAAGGCTCCAAAATCTCAACAAGCTCGGCAAAGGCGACTTTGCCTTTTTTTCTTTCGATGCGAACACGCGCGCGATCTCCGGCGGCGACAAGCGGGACGAAAATCGTCAAATTTTCCGCGTGCGCGAGACCGAAACCATCCGGGACGATTTTCTCGATTAATACTTCGACGATTTCCGGCTGCTTCATCAAAAATTTATAAATAAAAAAGACTCAAACGGGGAATTTCGGCTTGTTCGCGCAGCGATTTCAAGAGCAGCGTACGGAGCGTTTGCCTATAAACGGCTTCGGTCATTCGGTTTTTGTAAGGTTGAAGCCCCCCGATGTTTTCTTTTTCAAGCTCCGCTTTTTTCTCAGCCGGAAAACTTTCGAGCAGCGCATTGTCAATCCGACGGTCAAGCTCGCTCAAAAACGCTTCGAGCTTTTCCAGATCGGCGGTTTTGTGAAATTCTTTTCGCGCGCCGTCGAGCGCCGTCAAAACTTCGGCGGAAATCTTTTGCCAGTTATGATTTAAATTTAAAGCCGGTTGGCGCAGTTGCTTTGCCGCAAGCTGTAAATGCGTGAAAATTTCTCCCTGCGAAGCCGGCAAATCTTCAACCTTTTCCGGCGTTTCGACTTCTTTGTTTTGAATTTCCTTGTTTTTATTTTCGGCGCCGGTTTGTCCCGCCAGCCAGTTTTCATATTCGCGCTCAACCGCGTCGCGGCAATAAAGCAGCGATTTGATCGAGCGTTTTCGAGTTGGTTCAAGCTCGGCTTTCTCAAAAACCGTCTCAATCGCCCGCAGTACAAGCGTGAGCGGCACACCGCGCTCTTTCCACGCCTCGATCAAAGCCCAGTCGAGCGGCGACAGCAGCAGATTTTTGCCGCGCTTGCGAACAAACAATTCTTCAATTTCCGAGAAATAATTAAAGTAATTCAAAAAAGTAATTAGTAATCAGTAATCAGTAATCAGTAATCAATCTCAATAACTTATTACTAATTACTAATTACTGATTACTATTCTTCGGGGTCTAAACGGATTTTCATCCGGCGCAAAGTGCGTAAATCTTCGTCGGTGAGTTCGAGATTAAAATCTTCTTCGGACGCAAAATCCGTCGTTTCTTCGGCGTCAATTTCGCGCAAACCGATTTCGAGCCGCAAAGTTAATTGCAATTCATAGCCGGATTCGCGCAGCCGCTCGATTGCTTCGGCAACGTGCGGGCTGCGTTCGATTGCCGCATTTATCGCCGCGCCGACTTCGCGCACCGCTTGTTGAGCTTCGTCGTTTAATTCCATAATGCCTCGCCGCTCGAAAAAGCGAAATTTGTCTCGATGCTAAGTCAGAAAACCGTTCAGGTCAAATCGAATTTTTCAAGTTGATTGAACCTTCGACGCGGCGTGTGATTTAATTTTTGAACGAGCGATTTTTTCTTAGAAATATGAGCGAAAAAGCGAAAAGCGCCAAAGACAAAACCGAAAGGCGCGAACGATTTCAAACGTCTTCCGGCATTGAGCTGCCGAACGATTTTAACCCGACAAATACTGAACAAATCAATTACGAAACCGATTTGGGCGCGCCCGGCGAGTTTCCGTACACGCGCGGCGTTAGAAGAAATATGTATCGCGGGCGTTTTTGGACGATGCGCCAATACGCTGGTTTCGCAACCGCCGAAGAATCAAACGCGCGCTACAAATATTTATTGTCGCAAGGCACAACGGGCTTGAGCGTCGCTTTTGATTTGCCGACGCAAATCGGGCTTGATTCGGACGATTCATTAGCCGCCGGCGAAGTCGGAAAAGTCGGCGTGGCGATTGATTCTCTCGACGATATGCTCCGGCTCTTTGACGGAATTCCGCTCGACACTGTTTCAACTTCGATGACGATTAACGCGACGGCTTCGACGCTTCTTTGTTTATATCTCGCCGTTGCCAAAAACCAGGGCGTTGACTTTTCAAAAGTCAACGGAACAATTCAAAACGACATTTTAAAAGAATATATCGCTCGTGGTACTTACATTTATCCGCCGAAACCTTCGCTCCGACTGATTACAGACATTTTTTCATACTGCGCCGAAAACGTGCCGAATTGGAATACGATTTCAATCTCCGGCTATCACATCCGCGAAGCCGGTTCGACCGCCGCGCAGGAAATCGCTTTCACTTTGGCTGACGGAATCGCTTATGTCGAAGCCGCGATTTCGGTCGGCTTGGAAGTTGATAAATTTGCGCCGCGTCTCTCGTTTTTCTTTAATTCGCATAACAATCTTTTGGAAGAGATCAGTAAATTCCGCGCCGCTCGCCGGTTGTGGGCAAAAATAATGCGTGACCGTTTCGGAGCGAAAGACCCGAAATCAATGATGCTGCGTTTTCACACGCAAACCGCCGGTTCGACTTTGACTGCGCAGCAGCCGGAAGTAAATGTAGTTCGCACGACAATTCAGGCGCTCGCCGCCGTTTTGGGCGGCACGCAAAGTCTGCACACAAATTCGATGGACGAAGCCCTCGCTTTGCCATCGGAAAACGCCGCGCGTATCGCCCTTAGAACACAGCAAGTCGTTGCATACGAATCCGGCGTCGCCGATACGGTTGATCCGTTTGCCGGTTCGTTTGCAATCGAGCATTTAACGAGCGAGCTTGAGCGAAAAGCCGTCGAATACATCGAAAAAATTGACGCGATGGGCGGAATGTTAAAGGCAATCGAAAACGGTTATCCGCAACGTGAGATTCAGGAAGCGGCTTACGAATACCAGCGCGCGGTCGAAAAACAGGAAGAAATCGTCGTCGGCGTTAACCGTTTTCGTAGCGACGAAGGCGAGCCAATTCCGATTTTGCGCGTTAATGAATCAATCGGTCGCAATCAAATCGAAAGAGTCCGAGCCGTGCGCGAAAGACGCGATAAAGTTGCAGCCGAAAACGCTTTGACAAAACTCGAAGAAGCGGCGCGCGGAACTGAAAATATGCTGCCGCGAATTTTGGATTGCGTCGAAAATTATGTAACTGTCGGCGAGATTTCGCATCGCTTGAGAAAAGTTTGGGGCGAGTACCGAGAAGCTGTGACGATTTAAAAAGAGAATTTATCTTTTAGCGCCGCTTTTAACATCACGGAATATTGATAATTTTCCGTTGTTCTTTGCTGCAAAAGTTCTAAAGCCTCTTTGCTTTGTGGAAATTCAGGACTTGCTATGGCGACATTGTAAAGCGCTCGCATTTCTTCAAGATACGTTCTGCGAAATTCTTCAAGCTCAACACGGTCTAAACCTGCGCCTTTGTAAGTCGCTTCGCCGCGTTGGTTGTCATCTATTGCGAAAACATATTCGCCGCGATACGAAATAAAATCTTCGGGATTTTCTAAGGCTGGATTGATAAAAAGCGGTTGTTCGCTCTTGTAATCGTCTTTGTGCGAAGTTGCTCTGTACGTTTCATCAGCCAGCGGAAAAAGGTTTTTCTTAAAACGCTGATTGCAAAGTTGGCAAGCGAAAAACAAATTCTCCCACTCGTAAGCGAGCCAGTAATAACCCGGCTTTTGCAAAACTTCATCGGCAGATTGGCGATACCCTGCTTTCGGGCGAAAATGTTCAACGTCGCCGTGCGAAATATGAGAAACCTTTGATTCACACAAAAAGCATTTGTGTTTTTGGGCTGTGCGAAGAGCCTTTTTAACCGTTTCGTGACCGTAGATTTTATTATCAAACTCGAATTTCTTCGCGCCGCTTCGATAATCGCTTTCAAACCGCGTGAAAGCCGATTTCATTCCGCGTTCTTTGGCTTTGCCTTTGGTTTGTAAGATTTCGGGAATTTCTTCCGGTCGGTTGATGCGAATCATTGAGGGATTTTTATCGCTTTTCCTGTTGTAAATGCGCCGCCGCGCGGCGAATAATATCCATTGCTTTATCGTCTTCAGGATTTTCCATCACCGGCAAAGAGCCTAGCTTTTCGGAAATCTCTTTAAGTTTTTTCTCGTCCGCTTTGGTCAATTTGGCTTTAGACAGAATTTGCTTGCGCTGTTCGAGCAATTCTTCGGTTTCTTTCGGTCGCGCGCTCGGCAAATCAAATAAATCGCTCGTCAAAATCTGGTCGGTGCGCCAACCGCGCACGGCTTCGATTGATTGGTCAATGACGACATGATCGCCTTCGCGCCGTAAAACAACCAGATTTGCGTCACGCGCCGCCGCTGCCTGAACAATCAAAGGGCTGTGCGTTGTTACAATAAACTGAGTGTTCGGGAAAAGATTAGTCAGATAATCAATCAAATCTCGCTGCCATTTCGGATGAAGATGCAAATCAATTTCATCAATCAAAACAATCGCAGGTTCTTCAAGCGGATTTTCGCTTTCTGGGTAACGCTCAAACATTCTCGATGCAAAATCAACTATCCAAGCCATTGAAGTTCGATAGCCGAGACTCAAATCTTTGCTTTCAACCCATCCGTAATGCGTATGAAACTCAACTATCGGCTGTGGGGTTCGACCGCTTTCCTTTTCTGCGAATCTAATATCATCAACATCTGGTAAAGTGTTAATTAATATTCTTTTTACGAGTTCCAGTTCCTCTTTTCTCTTTTCCTTAAATTCAGAATCACGGCTCGCTGCATAATCCGCCTGTAAAAGCCATTCTTCAGGATTTAGAAGTACAAATTCATCAGAGAACGAGATTCGATACGAAATTAATTCGCCACCAGAAAGCAACGTTTTTCCTATTTGTCTCGAAGCTCCATAAGCAAAACAAACGAGATTTTGCGCTATATACAAATTGTAACCTCCGTGTAAACTACCATGCCTGTTTTTCGTTACAAAAATTGTATGCTGAAAGGCTTTCTGGTTTACTTCTAATACAAGCCTCATATTAAAGACAATTCTATTGTCAACTACTTTATGTAGTTTCCATTTCCGACCATCAATAATAAAAGTCTCTGCTATCCTTGGACTATGAATCCCCAAACCACTAGATTCATCAGGTGTCATTGCTTCTAAACATTCCAAAAGTGTTGTTTTCCCAGTTCCATTATCGCCTAAAAGAATAGTCCATTGCCTATGCTTTCCATTACTGTCGGAAAGGTCAAGAGTTTGGGCAGGTGAGCCGAAGCAACGCACGTTTTCCAGCCTCAGAGACGAAAAATAAATAGCAATTGATTGTTCAGCGTTCTGCCTTTTTCCGTTTGATTTTGAAGCGGCTTTTGTCGTTCGATTTTTGCTGTTGGCTTTTTTTTCCGGCACTTTTTTAGCTTTAAGATAGAAACAATTCCGCCTGAATTTACTTCGTATATTAAACCATAACTTTCAAAAGACAAGCGTTGACACGTAGTTGAAAAAATAGAGAAAAAGCGAAGGGAATTTCCTTCGCTTTTTTTATTCACCGCACTGGAATAAAATCTTTCTGGTTTGTTTTGCCGCGGTTGTTTGCCCGGTTATGCGGGCGTTAATCGTTACTTCGCCGCACATTGGCGCGTAAAGCCAAACAGGGACATAAAATTTTCCGGCTTCGTTTAAAATGCCGATCATTGTGGTTTGTTTGAGTTTGGATTTTTTGCCTTCGGTAACAATCACTTCAAGATTACGGTTGGCGTAATCGCCTGATTTTCCCGAAACTTCGACGATGACCATTAAAGATTTCGACAATTCGTTGAAAAAGGATTTGTCCGAATTGGATTTGATTTCATCTTCAAATTTTCCGGTGACGCCTTCAAACGGGATGATTTTTACGTTTGTCAATTTATAAGCTGCCGGATTTGCTTGTTGCGCCTGAGTTTCGGTCGAAAGACACAAAAACAGCAGGCAGGAAAAGAGAAAAAGCAGTTTTTTCATTTTTTAGTTTTTCCTCGGGTTAAACGAGTAAAAGTTACAGACGAGCATCGGGCATTAGTTTCCCGAACTTGCTCGTGTAGCACATTGTTCGCCAGCGCACTTCGTTTTTTTGAGTCGAGAAAACCAGGCACTTGTCAATCGGGCGCGAATAAATATGGACGCTGACGGCTTGTTCGTTAAATTCGGGCAGATTCAAAACCTGATGAACGGGTTCTTCTAATTGCACTTCGGCGGAGCAATGGGGTTTTAAATCGAATTCGTCGGCTTCTTCTAATCGGCAAAAGTTGGTTTCGAGGTTTTGTTCGAGGACGCGAAAGTTTTTGATGCGGAGCTTTCCAATCGGCATTGTCATCCAACAGCTTTGGTCGGCGTGATCGTGAATCAGCGACGATTGCCCGACGTTCCAGCAAATCGCCATTAGCTCGAAAAGGTCGTTGCGGTAAATCAAATTGCGCGTGTAGCAGTTGCGGCTGAAAAAAAGATAAGGCGAGAGCGAATCTTTGCAGACCGGATTTTCGCGCAGAAAATCGTAAACGTTTCCGACGCAGAATTTTTCTTCGGGAATTTCGGTTAATCGTTCGACAAATTTATCAATCTTGACGGTTTGCATTTCCCCAAAAAACTCCTTTTTCAATCTATTATTTCTTAATAGCATTTTGCAGAAACGCTGTCACGTCTCTTTTTAACTTTTCCAGCGATCTCTTTTCAATGTACATCATATGCCCCGCTTCGTAATAAGCTGTCGTGACGTTTCTCCGAAGCTGCGGGTCGAGATTGGATAAATTCGCCTACCGATTCGATGTCGCCGTTGAGACTAAAATATTTCGCTGCCTGATCTTGTTTTGCAACGCGGCTATAGCCCGTCCCGACCGGATCAATAAAAACCAGATCGGTTTCGGTCAGCCAGGTCTGATCGTTGTCAACCAAATCATACGGCGGCGCGGGCATCATTCCGTCGTCTTCCATTCTGACTCGCTTCGGTCCTAAAGCGCCCAAATGCAGCCAGACCGAAGCAGAGCCGGGACCTCCGTTAAACGAAAACATCAACGGGCGCGTCGCCGGATTCTGCGTGCCTTCGAGCGTGTAAGCCATAAAAAAGATGCGCGCCTCGGTGTCGCCATCGCGGTTCTTCAAAGGCATAAATCCGGTCGTGACCGTATAATTCAATTGTCGCGCTCCGGCGCGAATCGAATGTTTCATAACAATTGGCGGTTCTTCCTGCGGCGTCGGTCGCGGCGTTGCAATGACAATCGGAGTCGGCGAAGGCGTTTGCGAATTGACAGGCGCGGTTTGAAGGAAAAGAAAAGACAGCAAAATTGAAGCAAAGGCGATTTTCGACATATTTCGGATTGATTTTGAATTTATTCAGTGCAAAAACTCGTTTGCAATTTTTACAACGTCTCGTCAATATTTGTAAATCAAAAGAAAGCGATTTGAAAAAATATGTCGTTTAGCACAGTCGCCGTCGGCGGAATGGACAAAACCGAAGTTTATCGAATTTTAAACGAACAGTTGCCGCTGTTGCTGGGCGAAGAGCGCGATTTCATCGCCAACGCCGCTAACACCGCCGCACTGATTTTTCACACTTTGCCCGATTTAAACTGGGCTGGATTTTATTTTTTCAATGGCGAAGAACTCGTCGTCGGACCGTTTCAAGGCAAACCTGCTTGCGTGCGAATTGCTCTTGGGCGCGGCGTTTGCGGCGCAGCGGCGGAAAAGCGCGAAACGCTGGTCATTCCGAACGTCCACGAATTCGCCGATCACATCGCATGCGATTCGGCTTCAAACTCCGAAATCGTCGTGCCGCTCATCAAAAACGGACGGCTAATCGGCGTTTTGGATTTGGACAGTCCGAGCTTTAATCGTTTTGACGAACAAGATCGCATAGAAGTCGAACGCGCTGCAAAAACTTTTCTTGAATTGACTAAATTCAAATATCACGATGAAAGTTAAATATCTTTAACGTGAGTTCGGGATAAGAGTTGTTGGAAATTAAAGAGTGAGATTAAAACAGGATTTTCTTTGCGTTTCTTTATGCTCTTTGCTGTCAATTCCGCTGATTTTTTTAACGGCAAAGAGCGCAAAGAGTTCAAGTTATTAAACTTTTATTGTTTCCTTATCCCGAAGTCACATTAAAATAAATCGAAAAAAGGGCTGCGTGTTTTGCGCATTAAAGAAAATCACGCAAGGCTCACAAAGTTTGCTTTGTGAGCCTTGCGTGATTTTTTGCAAGATTATTTAGCGGTCAGGCTCGCTGCTCAATTAAAATTCAAGCAAAACTATTTCGCGTTTAAATTGGTAACGTGTTTAGTTAAACGCGATTTGTAGCGAGCGGCGGCGTTGCGGTGCAGCACGCCTTTGGCGACCATTTTATCAATCATCGAAACGGTTGTCGGCAAAATAGTTTGACTGTTTTCCGTATCTTTTCCTGTAATTGCGGTGCGGAGTTTTTTGATTTCAGTGCGCAGACGGCTGCGGTTGCGGCGATTGACTTCGTTACGGCGCTCGGTCTGGCGAACGCGCTTTTCGGCTGATTTATGATTCGGCATTAAATTCTTCCTCTAAAATTACTTCTTTAATTAAATCTCACAGCGAGCAAATTTGCTGACAAGCAAAACATTAAGGATAATTTTTGCTTCCGCGAATGTCAAGTTTTAGAGTTATTTCTCTCGTAAATCAAACGCAAGCCTTCGAGCGTCAAGGTTTCGTCAACCGTTTCGATCAGTTTCGACGCCTGAGCAATCAATTTTGCCAAACCGCCGGTGGCGACTACGCGGGTTTCCGCGCCCAATTCGTCAATCATTCGCCCCAGGATTCCGTCAACCAAACCCGCGTAACCGTAATACAAACCTGATTGAATCGAGCCGACAGTAGAATTTCCGATCACGCGCGAAGGTTTTCGGATTTCCACGCGCGGCAATTTCGCGGCGCGCGCGAAAAGCGCGTCCGAAGAAATCGTAATGCCCGGCGTAATCACGCCGCCGAGATATTCGCCCTGCTGATTTATCGCGTCAAAAGTCGTCGCCGTGCCGAAATCAACGACAATGCACGGAGTTCCATAGCGAAAAACAGCCGCTACCGCGTCAACGATTCTGTCCGCGCCGACATCCGACGGCGGCTCGTACAATATTTTTAAGCCAGTGTTTGTTTTGTTATCAACAAACACCGGCGCGTGATTAAAATAATTTTCGGCAACTTTTTGAAAGGTAAAATTCAAAGGCGGAACTACGGAAGCGATGACGACCGCCGAAATCTCTCGATAACCAATCTCCGAAAGCGAGAAAAGCTGGCGCGCGACAATTCCGTATTCGTCCGCCGTGCGGTCTCTAACGGTCGCCATTCGCCAATTTGCAATCAATTTGTCGCCGGAAAAAACGCCGAGAGAAGTGTTTGTGTTGCCAACGTCAATGACAAGAAGCATCAGTAATCAGTAATCAGTAATCAGTAATCAGTAATCAGTAATCAGCTTTTAAACTTATTACTTATTACTTATCACTGATAACTTTTTAGCCGTGAAGAGGCAAGCCGTCGTAAGCTACTTGCCAGCCGTTTTGGCGGCTGGTGCGAAGGCTGCGCTTGAACCAATCGAGGGCGTCTTCCGGGTTGTCGTAAAGCTGCACCGCCGGGCGTTCTTCGCGCGGGTCAATGCGGCAAATCGTGCCGCCCTGGTCAAAAGTTTGGACTCCGAGAACGGCAATCATATCTTTTTTGGTCAAAATTACGGTTCGTCGTTTGATGTTGGTCAATTCGATTTCAAAAGCCGACTCGTCCATTTCATCCGCGTCGTCAAAATCTTCGCCTAGCTCGTTTTCTTCAAACTCGTCGTCAAAATCTTCGTAAAATTCGTCTTTGTTCATTTTTTTATCTTATTGTCGTCGCAGCGAAACAACATCGCCCGCGTGAACAATTTTCATTAAACCGTTTTCCGCGCGCACGCGCAACGCCCCACTCGATTCCAAGCCGCAAGTTTCTCCTTCAAACGTCTCGTTTTCAAGCGTCACGCGCACCGATTTGCCGAAAGCGTAACTGGAACGCTTCGTCCAAAGCTCGATAATTTGTTCGCTGCCGTTAGTTAGATGCAAAATTCGATAAGTTTTCTCCAGGTTTTTTGTTAGAGCCGCGAGCAATTTTTCTGCGTCCGGCGCTTTTCCGGTTTCGCCTTCGATTGTGGTTGCCGTGTTAAAAAGCTCCGGCGCAATCGCATCTTTTTTCAGATTAATTCCGATTCCCAAAACAACCGCAATTCCATTTTCCGTCTCTACCGTTTCCGCCAGAATGCCGGAAAGTTTTTTGCCGCTTGCAAAAACGTCGTTCGCCCATTTTATATCGGTCGGCAAATCGCACGCTTCTCCAACGGCATCCGAAACCGAAATTGCCGCCGCCAAAGTTATCAAGGGCATTTTTTGCATTTCAAATTTCGGGCGCAAAATTAAACTGAAATATAATCCGGCGTCTGCCGGCGAATGCCAAACCCGCTCGCGCCGCCCGCGCCCGGCTGTTTGCTGCCGCGCAATTATGCACACACCTTCGTTTGCGCCCAATTTTGCCTGCCGCCCGGCTTCATCGTTGGTTGATCGAAGCGAATCAAACCGTAAAATCGTAAACTGCATTAAATTTTCAGCTAAAATAACGGATTGGTTAGATTGGAATTTCGGATAATTTCCAAAGCGTCGGCTGCGATCTGCGCTAAATAATAATCTTCTGCGTTCAGATTTTCCTGTAAAACCTGAATTGCAGATGAATCTGCAATCACTCCGAGCGAGTGCGCTGCTTCGCGCCGAACATCATCGGCGTTCGTCTTATCGCGCAAAGCGGAAATTAAAGTGGGAACGGCTTTTCTGTTTCGGATTTGACCCAGAGATTTTGCCGCCGAACGACGAACAAACTCATCTATAACTCGATTTTGTTTGGTCAGTGGAGCTAGCAAAACCTGGCTTAAAGGCTCAATCGCGCGCTCGTCCGAGATTTGTCCTAAAGCAATTGCAGATGCCGCACGGACACTGGCAGTTTTATCGGTTTGCAAAGCTTTGATTAAATAATCAACAGCGGTTTTGTCATAAGTTCTGCCGAGCGCAAAAGCCGCTTCGCGCCGCACGAACTCGGATTTATCGGATAACAAAGGCAGCAAAGATTGGACGGCGTCCGTCGGAGCCAGATAAACAACGGCTCTCGCGGCTTCGGCGCGGACGATTTCCGCAGAATCGCGCAAAGCATTTGCGGCAGCCTGCGAAGCAGCGGCGTTTCGCAGCAAACCGAGTTGATAAACCGCATCGCGCCGCGTTTCAACGTCGGCTGATTTTAATTTTTGAACTTGTACGGCAATAATCCGGCGCTCAATTTCCTGTTCTGTTGTTTGCGCAGCGTGCGACAAAACAAAAGTGAAACAACAAAGCGCCGAAAGAAAAATAAATTTCATATCACGCCGTAATAATAATTCTGCGGTGCGCTGCCGCTGCCTCGGCGCGTCATTTCCCATTCGAAAACTTGCCTGGCGCGACAGTTTTCGAGGCGGCTTTGCAGCGAAGCGATTAATTCGTCGTCAGTGATTAATTCGGCATTATTTGATGCGTCGAGGCGTGAAGAAACCTTGTTTAAAATTAGGGGCAAATTCGTTTCGGAATGGAAATCGGATTTGTGCGCTTGTTGTTTATTAAATCTTTCAGCCATGTCCTTTTAGCTCCTTTCAGCATCGGACGACAGCCTACTTCGATTGCGGTTTAGGGCGCGAAACGCCGCGGTCGAGGAGCGGGCTGTCGTCGAAATTTATGTTGTTCAATTAGTAAATTTCTCAAAACTTCTCTAAACAACCTATCTCCAAAGTTTAGATTTGAACTTAAAGTCGTAACCTCAAATATAGCCGAAGTTATTTGTTAAAATCAAGCATTTAAACCGAAAAGCGGCTGACCTTTTCCATCAGGTCAAACCGCTCTTCAGTGGTTTCAGCTTGGAAACCGAATTTTTGAAATCGTTTTTAAATATCGGCTTTTGACGCGACGAGATGCATCGTATCAAAAATTAAGACGGCAATCGGCGGATAAAAAACCAGTTCAAAATGCAGATTCGACGCAAAAAGATTGCCCATCATACTGGTAATAATCATCTCCAAATATTTGCCGACAAGAATGCCCACTCCGAGACTGACTACAACTCCCAGACACAAAAACGCGGTTGCCGAAAGTCTGGAAAAAGGCTTCTCTTCTTCATCGTCTTCGTCGCGCAAGACTGAATCGTGCAGTCTGACTGAGGCGCGCGTGTAGCGCTGATAACCGGTGCGCAAACGACTCAGCAAATGCCAGGTTCCGGCGACGAAAAGCCCCAAAACAATTGATTTGCCCAAAAAATCGGAATGCGACCAAAACTGCGGCTTGAGCATACCGACGAAAAATGTCGAGATAAAAAGCGCGACAATCGGGAAAACGGCTTGCTGCAAAGCCTGTGTTTCAAGTCGTTCGCGTTCGATGATTCGATCAACAACCGCGTCCATTCGGCGCTGAATCGCCATCCGGCGCAGACGACGCGCGTGCGGATTGTCGGAAAAAATCACAGAGTCGCTGCCGTTATGACGTGCTTTAAGAAGCTGTGCGTCGTAGCGAGCGCGTTCCGCCGGATTGCTTAAAATTTGATAGGCTTTTGCAATTTGAGCAAACTCGCGCGAGTTGATGTTAGAACCGCCGTTCACGTCCGGGTGTAGTTTTCGAGCAAGCCGCCGGTATGCGGATTTAATTTCTTTGTCCGAAGCCTTTGGCGAGACTTTTAAAATGCGGTAATAATCAACCACTTGTTTAAACGGTAACGGCGCTTGAGCTTATCGCCTTGCGAGAGCGACAGCCGGAAGAGCAGCAAGTCGCTCGGCAGTAGTTAGAATATAACATACCGCGCAAGGTTTGTCTGCGATTTGAAACATACAAAAAAGCGAATTTTCTACAATTATTTACACTGAAAATTCAGTGTTCGGTTTGCCCGGCGAGAAGCGCAGCGGCGTGCGGCAAAACCGGCTTGATAACATCGAAACATTCGCGCACGGCTTTTGGCGAGCCGGGCAAATTAATTATCAAACAGTTTCCGCGGATTCCGCAGACCCCGCGCGAAAGCATTGCGGTCTGCGTTTTTTTTAGACTTTCAAAACGCATCGCTTCGGCTAAACCCGGTGCTTCTCGTTCAATAACGGCGCGCGTGGCTTCGGGCGTCGTATCGCGCGGCGCGAATCCGGTTCCGCCCGTCGTGACAATTAAATTTACATCTGCTCGCCCGCTTTGGTTTTTTAAAACTTCGACCAGCGGATCAAAATCATCCGACACAATTGTTTTCTCGACGATTTCGGCTCCGATTTTTCGCAAGCATTCGACTAAGACCGCGCCCGAAACGTCTTCCGCCTCGCCGCGCGAGCAGCGGTCGCTGACGGTAACGGCGACGGCTCGAATTTTAATTTCCATTTTTTCCAACGACTTTAATCTCCCGTTCGTTTCCGATTTTTGAGCCTGCTTTGACGCGCGTTTCATTATCAATTATCGCCCGAAAAACTTCGGCGCCTTTTTCGATCACGGCGTCGTGCAAAACGATTGAATCGCGCACCGTAGCTCCTTCTTCGACGATTACGCCGGGCGAAAGAATCGAGCGCTCGACTCGTCCGCGAATCTTCGTGCCGCCGGCAATGAGACAGTTTTTAACTTCGGCGCTGGCGGCAACAAACGCCGGAACGCGCTGCGCAGCGAGCGTTAAAATCGCCCAACGGGAATCATCCAAATTCAATTCCTCAGGCTTTTCGAGCAAATCCATATTCGCCTGCCAATAAGCGTCAACCGTTCCGACATCGCGCCAGTAACCGTCGAAACGAAATTCAAAGGCTTTCCCTTCGGAGACAAGCTGCGGAATCAATTCGTGTCCGAAATCTTTGAGCGCATTGGCTGAGTCGGAAGGATTAGCCAACTCGCCCAAAACATCCAGAAGCCGCGCGGCGTTATAGACGAAAACTTCGGTCGTAATCAAATCGCTTTCCGGCTTTTCGGGTTTGTAAGCGAAATCAACAACTCGCCCGTTTTCATCCGTTTTAACTACGCCGAAACGCGACGCCGATTCGTTTTCCGGCACTTTTGTCGTCACCATCGTCACATCCGCTCGCTTCTCCAAATGCTTTTCAACGACATCACGAAAATCGAGCTTATAAATGTGATCGGCGCTTAAAACAATTAAAATATCCGGGTTAAAATTGCGTATAAAACTGCGGTGGCGATAAATCGCGTCGGCGTTTCCTTCGGCAAAACCGCTTTCGGTTTCTTCCTCGTCGCCCCGATTTTGATTCGGCGGCAAAACGAGCAGCCCGCCGTAAGTGCGGTCTAAATCCCAGGGTCTGCCGTTCGATAAATGCTCGTTTAAAGAATGAAGCTCGTATTGTTCAATCACCCAAACATCGGAAATCTGGCTGTGCAGACAATTTGAGAGCGCGAAATCAATCAAGCGATAAAAACCGCCGAACGGCATTACGGGCTTGGCGCGATTTTCGGTCAAAACTCCGAGTCGTCCGCCGACGCCGCCCGCTAAAATCAAAGCTAAAATTTTCGGTCGTTTCATAACTAAAATATTTTCACGTTTTTATTTTAGTTTCGGTCTGCGACCGCACAGAAAACCGATTTTTAAGCCGCCGTTGTTTCGTCAATTACTTCGATTCGGCTGCGTTTGCCGTAAATGACGCTCAGCAAAACTCCCGCGACGACCAGCAAAATTCCCATAATTGTTTGCATTGTATAAACTTCGCCGAAAATAAAAACGCCGAAAAGCAAAGCGTAAATGATTCCGGTGTAATTCAGAATCGAAACATTGGCGACTCGCTCGGCTTGCAAAGATTTGGTCAAACAAATCTGTCCGAGCTGCGTTAAAATCCCGCACATCAGCAAGCAAAACCATTCCCACAAATTCGCCGGAGTTACCCAATTAAATGCCGTGAAAACAAATCCGGCGACAACGCCGACAAGCTGAAAATGAAGCACGACGACGAGCGGATGCTCGCGTTCTTTCAAACGCCGAACGAGGTTATAAGCGACGCCGGAACAAAACGCCGAAATGATTCCGGTCACAAGAAAAAACGTCGAAACGCTCGAATCGAAACCCTTCATCACAAACACGCCCGCAAAAGCGAGCGCGTAAAAAATCCATTGCAGCGCCCGCACCTTTTCGTTTAACAGAAAAACAGCGATAAATGTGGTAAAAATCGGCGAAAGATATTGAATCGTGACCGCAGTTGCGAGCGGAATGTTTTGAACCGTGAGAAAAAAAGTAAACAGCGCGATTGTTCCAAATGAGCCGCGCGCGATTAAAAGCGCGTTGTTGTTTCCCCGCCAGTCAACTCTTGCCCGCCGGATACCGACAAAACAAATCAGAGCCGAAACCAGACAGCGAAAGAAAACAATTTCCATCGCGGGAATGCCGGAGAGTTGTTTAACGAAAACATTCATTACGGCGAAAAAGAATGTCGCCATTAACATATTTCGTACTCCGACACTTAAAATTTGCGAATTTATTTTGTCGCTTACAGTCTGTGCAGGAGGCAAATTCATTTACACAATCTTAGAACTTGAAAAATAAAAAGCCAATTAGAAGCCGTCTCAAAAATATGTTCCGAGTAAAGCCACAGTAGTTCGGGCAGGAAATTCAAAAAATGTCAGGGCGCAGGCGTTTGATCATTAAAGCCATTGTTCTCGCTGCAATAACAGGCATAATGAAAAACCTTATTCTGCCCATTTGATTTGCGCTCTTGTTGGATATGGCTGTAAGGCGCAAGAATAGCTTTGCGCCTTACAGTTTTCAGGTTGTTCCGGCGTTGGTTGTCTGTTGTTTCTCAACGAACCGAGAAAGAGTGTCTGGAACAAATCGTTCGGCGAAGCCGGCGATAAAAGACCAAATCATCAATTTAGCAAATGCCACACCGTCTTTCGGGACGCTCTCTTGAATAAACGAAATGAATCCGCCATTTTCCCGCGGCGTGAGTATTTCAGGGAACAAAGCGCCGTCTAATAATTTGCCGCTAATTGCAAAATAAAGCACAGCAGCGAAAATTGCTCCGCTAATCGGCGAGAGGAAGATGCTGAACCAGCCGCGCGCTAATTCCGAGATGTTATGAATCGGATCGCCTTCGGATGAAACGCTTTGGAAACGTTGCTGCATACTGACCAATCCGCCCATTGCGCCGACTATCAAGAAGACTAAAAAAGTGGTCGGACGGATATAATCTTGAGCTATTGCGTTATTTGCCAGAATAGCGAAAGCTATAATGACAAACAAACCGATCAAGGTAATAACAGTTACGGCTTTCGAAAGCCAATCGCGGACGCTTTCATGAATCGGCGTCATGGAATATCGGAGATGAAGCTGATTAAGCAAAAATTCGATATCGGCGCGTAAATCAGCTTCACCAGCGGCGGGCGCAAGCTCAGGCGGTTTTGATGCCAGATAAGCTTCGTATTCGCGTAAACCTGCTACTTCGCGGTAACGAGACCGCAAATTCCAGGCAATTCTCGGAAGTTTTTCCAACGGTTGTAATTTTGCCATCGATAAATCGAAAGTATAAAGATCATTCCATTCAAGCTGGGTTTTATCTTTTTCTAATATGCTCTCATCACGTGGGGGGTTATCTTTGGCTGGAATGCTCCCGTGGCGCGCGGTTTTATCTTTGGCTAAAATTTTATCGATGATCTCCTGAATTTCGAGATTATTAGCTAATGTTGTAGGTGGTATGCTGTTATATTCGCCGCGCAAATTTTCAAAATAAAGCCGCGCATAATCTGGGAGAACATGAGCAGTGTTCGAATCTCGCTTAAATAATCTCTTGATCCAATTGGACATAGTTTTTTTCCTGTTTTCAAAATAAAACCGAAATCGTTTGATATCGGTTTTATCGCATTTTTAACTCTTATTGATTAACGCCCCGAAAGGGTGTAAAAACTATCACTACTTGAAAATTTTCCAGGATTTTTATTTGTTTAGGGGATAGATCAAAATAAGGCGGATTTGCAGGTGGAATTTGTGGATAAATCAATTTTATTAATCACGGAGTTTTAAAATTGAGAGGTTTCGAGCAAATGCTTGAACAAAAGTATGGCAAACAAAAAAAGCGCAGACAGATTTATCCGCGCTTTTTCCAGTTCGATAAAAATCAAAGCTATCTTTATTCTCCGAGCGCGGCGTATTTAAATAAACGGAAACGATATTGCTGACTGTCGCGGATATTTTTGGCAATCGCGCCGTGCAGTGTTTCGTCCCAATTGCTGTATTGCTCGATAAAACGGTCGGAAGCCGCTTTATCGCCTTGATACTGAATGTCCAAAACCTTTCGCAGCAGCTTTTCGATTGTTTCGTAATATTTGTCGTAATTGATTTCGAGCCGCGCTGTTTTCCGGTCGAATTCCAGCAAGCCGTTTTCGAGATAAAAATTCCACTGCATTAATTGCATCGTGTTGTACGGCTGTGAACGGCGCGGGCGATTGCTTTGCAAAACGCGGCGAATTCCGGCGGCATAAACCGCGCGAAGCTGATCGCGCGTGTAATACCCCGATTTTTGCAATGCTTCGGCGGTGAAAAGCGACACCAAATCGGCTTTCATTTCTTCGTAAACATCGCTGTTTTCCTGCAAAGCGGCGTTTAATTCCTGCCCGTTTTTTGTCCTGTCAACGCCGAGATAATGCCCGATTTCGTGCCAGAGCGTGTAATAAAAACTGCCCTCGGGCTTTAAATCGTTCGCATGTTTCGGGTCAACCGCCGTTTGAAACGCTTTCAAGTTGGCATTAAAAATTTCCGGGTTTTGCAAAATGTTGGCGCGAATCATAATCGTTCGCCCGTAGCGACGCGAATACAAACTTTCGTTCGGCAAAATCGTCGCCGTGTTGCCGCCACGCGATTGCGCGAAATCCGAAACTACATCGTAAACGCCGACCGAAATGTCTTCTTTAACGCGCTTGTGATTTTCGTAAGGCAGAGAATTTTCAAGAGCCTGAATTCCGCTTAAAGCCTTTCGTAAATTCGTTGTTTCCGGTTGGCGCGTTTTCAAAACGTTAAGGGAAAAGAAAGTTTTGACGCCGTAAAGCGGATCGTCGTAAGTTTCGTAACTGCCGATTTGACCATTTAAATTTTTGAAAATGCCCGTCACCCAAGCCGCATCGCCCGATTCGTAATCGTCGGACAGAAGATCGCGGCTGCGGTTTCGCAAATATCCGGCAAATTCCGAATCGTCTTTTTCAACCGCATCGGCGGCTTCGTTTAAAAGCTGGCTGGCGCGAATGATGTCATCAGCGTAAGCGACCGAATAAGGCACGGCGTAAAACGATTTTGCATTCGGTTTCATCGCTTGCAAACGATTTTTTAAATTGAAATGTAGCGCGTCCAAAACCGGATATTTGCGGAGCGTCGCCAAATCTTTTTGCAGATTTGCGGCTGCGGCGCGGCGAATGAGTGTTCGCGGATGCAAAATCTCATCGCGTTTATCGGGATTTGCGGCTAAAAATGCGTCCAATTCGGCTTTTGTCGCATCAGCCGGATACATTCCGCCGCTTTCGGGCGCTGGTTTGACGGGCAAAAACGGCTCGCGGTTGTTATCGAGCGTCGTGGTAACCGGACCTTGATTCAAACGATAAAGCGTTAGAAGATTTTGCGTCGCGGCGGGCGAGCCTAAACGTTTATCGAGCTGTTCGAGAGCGATTCGCGCTTCGACCGCTTGCGGGTTGCGTTGGCGCTCGTAAATGTTTTGAAATATTTTACCGACTTCATTAAGCTTTTCAATCGCGCGCCTTTCGCCCGCACTCAAGCCGGAAATGTCGGGCGCAAGCCTGGTCGGCTGAATTTTGTCAATTATCGGCTGGCTTTTTTCGACCGTCCAATATCCGGCTGGAAGTTTTGCCGTTTGCGCCGGAGCGGAAACGAATAAACCGAATAATAAAAGGACTCCAAGAAGATTTTTCATCATTTTTATCGTTGACTGCGTAACGCTTTTTTCAAAATTGGCTCTAATGTATCAGCAATTCGCATAAAGCCTAAATCGGTCGGATGAATCCCGTCAACAGTCGCTTCGCCATCCGCGCCAATCAGATTTTCGCCAGAAACGTAATAAATGTTTTTAAATTTCGATTGAATTAAGTTTTGATAAACGCGCCGCAAAGTTTCGTTTTTATCCAGATATTTTTGTTGTTTGATTTGTTCAAACATTGCATTGGGATAAGCGAGATTTTCGACTAAAATGATTGGCGTCGCGGGACGTTTTTTGCGGATGATTTCGATTAATTTTGGGGCGCGTTCAGCGACTTCAGCGCCAGTGCTTAAATTCGGCAGACAATCAATGACGTAAACTGCCGCATCAAGTTCGGTCAGCAATTCCGCCACTTCCGGCTCCATTCTGCCGTTGCCGGAAAAACCGAGATTAATTGTCGGGCGCTGCAATCTTCTCCCCAAAATTGCCGGATAAGCCATTCCCGGACGCGAAGCGACGGCTCCCTGCACAATCGAAGTTCCGTAAAAAACAATTGGTTTTGCCCGCTCCATCGGATACGGCGCGGCTTTTTCGATTACAGCTTTTTCCGGCAGCCCGACTTCAACGGACTCTACGCCGTTATAAAGCGGCAAATATAATTGATATTCGCGTTTTTGCGGCGCGATGTTACCGATTAATTTGTATTCGTTGATTGAAGATTTCATCGCCTCGCCGATTCCGATCCAGCGCCACGAGCCGTTTTCTTTGACGTATAAATCAACGCCGCTTACGCCGCTCGCCGCCATATGCGCCAGAGCAAGAGAAGGCGAACGCAATTTCCATCGCGCGTAAATCGTGTCAGCATCGGTCACAAAACGAACCGACATTCCCGCCGAGTTTAGCGAAAGTTTCCAAACCGGCGCGCGGACAATTGCTTCGGCTTTAGCGGGCAGGCGGTCGTAAAAGCTTTTGGTTTCCGTCCAGCCTTTTCCTTCGATTCCAAAATCCTTTAGGTCGTACCAGCGCAGATCCGGCTGTGGCGGAGCGGTTTGCTGAGCATCGGCAGCGGAAATTAGAAACAGCAAGACAAAAATAATCGGAAAATAATAATTCATTAACCGAATATTAATGAAAACGCGGAATTGTGTTAAGCGTAAAAAAACAGAATTAAGAGAATCGTTTGACGCCATACTTTATTTGTCTCGGAACGGGACAAATAAAATAATGCAGAGACAGGCAAATGAAATGAGCATTACCCGACAAAGCACCGCGAATGACGGATAATTTAGGCATTAATATACTTGATTTATCAGCGTGCTTTTACCGCCAAATCTTGCCATTTTTTTATTCTGTGAAGGAACACATAAAAATACCTAAAAAGTATTCAAAAGCTGATAGCTTCACTCGTTTTTGGTGCGTTAGTTAATAAGAGTTAAAAAGGCAAAAATAAACTTGACCAGATTGAAAACTAATGTTATAAAGGCGCACAAGGAATAATTGAAGCTATTCTGTTGATGGCGGCACATAAACCAGCTACGGACAGAAGGTTGGACAACTATATCATTGCTATGTAGTAGTATGATACCGCCACATCTCCACCTCGGGCAGTCCCGCGAACGCAGCCACTAAAAACTAAAGGCTAGAAGTTAGTTGCAATAACTCCCAGCCCGAACACCTTTTCACACTTAGGAGAAAAAGCATGTTACAACGAAAGCATAACACACTGTTTCCAAGTGCAACAAACTTGAAACAGTCAGGAAAAATCAAATTCATCTCGTTTTTGGGGATGTTTGCGCTTACTTTTTTATTCGTTTTGGGAAGCGGCGAAACGACCGTGTTCGGTCAGAAAACCACTTCAATGACCATTCAGTTGCCCGGAAAGTCTCCGGTGACAATCAACGCCGAACGCACAAAAAGCGGTCTCATCCTGACGAATGAGGAAGCCGGACGCTTTGATGTCGAGTTAAACCCGGACGGCTCAATCGCTCGCATGATTCATCAAAAGAGCGGGGACGTCATCACGCCGCGCTTAGGAGTTAATGAAAACGGGAAACTTGCCATCAAGGGATTTTCAATCACCCGGAAAACAGACACTACGGCGGGCGAAAGCACGGAATCCACTCTTGAGGATGGATTTGACGATGGATTTTATTACGACGAGTTTGAAAATGGTCTTGACGCACCGAGAACCGCCGATTGCCGGGTGGAAGCCTCGGCAGCCTCGGCACTCGGCGCAACTGCCTTAGTCGCTTGCACATTTTCCAGTATCGATCACTGTGTGCAAGCGACAACGGCAGCAGCGGCTGCGATGGCGGCTTGGGTTATCTGCATGAACAAAAACAAACCGCCGCCGAAGACTTAAAAAAAACACTCTTCAGAAAAGAGAGTTTAAGAAAAGGAGAGAAAAAAGATGCGAGTTTTAATACCTTGTTTGCTGTTGCTGATAGTCTCGGCGGTTGTTTTACTGTTTTCGCCGTCAACTTCAAAGGGACTTTATTATGCCCTGATTGGAGTTCTGATTGCCGTCACCTATTACCTCGGTCAAACGGAGAAACGCGGGTCAAAAGCGGGCGTTACGGTCGGCACAATCGCGGTCGTTCTTTTGGTGCTTGGTCTTTTTCTTTTCTAAACTGATGCAGAAGAAAACGTCTAGCCGGATTCAGTAGAATCCGGCTAAATTTATAGCAATAATATACTTTACTCAGTAAAGTATATTATTGCTATAAATTTAATTATTCTGCCGCCTCGTCTTTCTCGTCCTGAGCATTTCCATGCGGCACTTCCGGGCTTTTTCTAAGAAAGATCGGTTCTTTCGGTTTACCGTCAATTTTGTAAACGGGTTCTCCGTGTTCATCAAGGTCCGGCACTTTATCCAATTGTTTCTTGAGTTCTTTGTCTTCCATAATTTTCTCCGCGCGTCCAATTCAGGTTTTGCACTAAAACCTATTCGAGAAAATCGTGCTCCATTTCTCTCCGGGCTAATTTATTGTGAATGATTATTCTAGCGCATCCATTCCATCGAAGCACCGCATCATCGTTTTTAGGCGGGCGTATCGCTTCGGCTTTCTCGAACCAATTCATCGCTTGAAGGAAATATTCATAAGCGTTTGAGCTTGAGCCGGGCGAGCCGCTGCAAAGAACAGCCTTGGCGCGTCGCTCGTAAATAATTCCGGTGTAGTAAGCCTGCTCATATTCGTCGGCGATGCGGGATAGATATTCTTGAATCTGCGAGTTTCCGACGGCGTAATCTCTGGCAAAACGGTCGCTCATTGCCAGAACAATTGTGACCAAAGCCTCTTGATTGTCCGGTTCAATTTTTAGTATGTCGAGGCAAATGCTCTCGGCGGCGCTCGGTTCGTTAAGCAGGCGGTATCGGTTCGCTTTTTCCAAAGCCGCCGGAATAGCTTCTTTGGAAACGGGTTTTAGCTCAAACATATTCGCTCCTCTACGCTTTTAGAATTATTCTTTTTTGGTGGTTCGAGACCTAAATATTCTAAAGAACTTTTTAATCGGATCGTAAAATTCATCTACAACGCGCTCTTTGAGCGGAATAATTGCGTTGTCGGTTATCGTGATATGTTCAGGGCAAACTTTCGTACAGCATTTTGTGATATTGCAGTAACCGATGCCGAATTCATCCTTTAATTCTTCCACGCGATTTTCCGTATCGAGCGGATGCATCTCAAGCGCCGCTACACCGACCAAAAATCTCGGACCGATAAATTCCTCGTGTTTGTCGTGATCGCGCAAAACATGGCAAACATCCTGACACAAAAAACATTCGATACATTTGCGAAATTCCTGCACACGGTTGATGTCTTCCTGCGCCATCCGCCAGGTTCCGTCGGGAGCATCCGGCTTACGCGGCTTGAACTTTTTGATTCGTTTTTTTACTTCATAATTCCACGAAACGTCCGTTACCAAATCCTTTTTTAACGGAAATGTGCGCATCGGCTCGACCGTAATCGGCGAATCGAGCGGCAGAGTGTTCATCCGCGTCATACACATCAGCTTCGGCATTCCGTTGATTTCCGCCGAACACGAGCCGCATTTTCCAGCTTTGCAGTTCCAGCGACAGGCAAGATCGCCCGCCTGCTCGCCCTGAATTTGCAAAACGGCGTCGAGCACAACCATTCCCTCGGAGATTTCGGTCGTATAATCAACAAGCTCGCCTTTTTCGCGGTCGCCGCGCCAGATTTTGAATGTCGCTTTAGCCATTTAACCCATCTCCTCAATAATTTGTTTTAACTCGGCAGGCATTTCGGGAATCGGCACGCGCGCAATTTGCATGTCGCCGTCAGCGCCTTTTTTAATCGTGAAATTAAATTTGGCAAATTCCGGATCTTTTGCCGGATAATCGTCACGAAATTGTCCGCCGCGACTTTCCTTCCGCTCGATTGCCGCGAGCGTAATCGCTTCCGAAACGTTTAGCAAATTGTGCAAATCGAGCGCCGTGTGCCAGCTCGGATTAAAATCAATATTACCTGTCAGACTGATTTTTTCCCGGCGCTCTTTAAGTTTTTCGATGCCGACCAGAGCGCGCTGCATCTCGTCTTCAGTTCTGACGATCCCAACCAAATCCTGCATCATATCCTGCAAATCGTGTTGAATCGCAAAGGGATTTTCGCCGTTTGCCCGGTCAAATGCTTCCAATGACCAGCGCACGGTTTTTTCAATCTGCTCGTTATTGATGCTTCCGAAATTGTTTTCCCGCGCAAATTTCGCCGCGTATTCGCCCGCGCGTTTGCCGAAAACTAATAAATCGGAAAGCGAGTTTCCGCCGAGACGATTTGCGCCGTTGATTCCCGCCGCGCATTCACCGGCAGCAAAAAGTCCCGGAACGGTTGACTCCTGCGTATCGGCATCAACGCGGATACCGCCCATAATGTAATGAGTCGTCGGTCCGACTTCCATCGGCGTCGTCGTTATGTCCAAATCGGCAAGCTGCTTGAATTGGTGATACATACTCGGCAGCTTTTTCTTTATGTGTTCCGGCGCGTTTGAAATCTTTTCTTTAATCCACGCAATGTCAAGATAAACGCCGCCGTTCGGTGTTCCGCGCCCCGCTTTTACTTCGCGGACAATACAGCGCGCAACGTGGTCGCGCGTCAGAAGCTCCGGCGGGCGACGCGCGTTTTTGTCGCCCTGCGTGTAGCGCCAGCCTTCTTCGGGCGTGTCAGCGGTCTGGTCTTTGTAATTGTCCGGAATGTCGTCAAACATAAAGCGCCGACCTTCGCTGTTTTTCAAAATTCCGCCTTCGCCGCGCACGCCTTCCGTTACCAGAATTCCCCTGACACTTGGCGGATAAACCATTCCAGTCGGGTGAAATTGAATGAATTCCATATCAATCAATTCCGCGCCCGCGTCATAAGCCAGAGAATGCCCGTCGCCGGTTCCTTCCCAACTGTTGCTCGTGATTTTGTATGCGCGTCCGATTCCGCCAGTCGCTAAAATCACAGCTTTTGCCTTGAAAATCCGAAATCTTCCGTGTTCGCGTTCATACGCAAATGCCCCGACAACGCGGTCACCGTCTTTGAGCAGGGAAATCACGGTGACTTCCATATAAACTTCAATGCCCTGATGAATGCCGTGATCTTGAAGCGTGCGAATCATCTCAAGTCCCGTTCGGTCGCCGACGTGAGCCAGACGCGGATATTTGTGTCCGCCGAAGTTTCTTTGCAGAATGCGCCCGTCTTTGGTTCTGTCAAAAACAGCGCCCCACGCTTCGAGTTCGCGCACGCGGTCGGGCGCTTCTCTGGCGTGTAATTCAGCCATTCGCCAGTTGTTGACATATTGACCGCCGCGCATCGTGTCGGAAAAATGGACTTTCCAGTTGTCGCGGTCGTCAACATTCGCCATTGCCGCCGCCATTCCGCCTTCAGCCATTACGGTGTGCGCTTTGCCGAGCAGAGATTTGCAGACCAGACCGACCGAAACACCAGCCGCTGACGCTTCGATTGCCGCTCGAAGTCCCGCTCCGCCCGCGCCGATTACCAGAACGTCATGCTCGAATGTTTGATATTCAGCCATTAAAGAATTCTCCAATCAGACCAGATTCCCATCGAGCAAAGACGGACATAAACATCGGAAAATCCGACAACGAACAGGCTGAACCACGCAAACCACATATGTCTGCGATTGAGAGAGCTGACGCAGTTATAAGTTGCGCAGCGC
Source organism: Pyrinomonadaceae bacterium (assembly GCA_036388995.1). Taxonomy (GTDB): domain Bacteria; phylum Acidobacteriota; class Blastocatellia; order Pyrinomonadales; family Pyrinomonadaceae; genus JALZCH01. Next base: position 56,230 of record DASVQU010000191.1, read on the forward strand.
AAAGGCTTATCGGAAAGCTGGTCGCATTTGCCGCCGACCAGATGGCGCAGAGAATGACAGCTAAACGTATAACCGCCCAGAAAAAAAACATTTGCGGCGAGCACAATGGTTCCGACTCCGATTCCGAAAGAAGCGTTTCCCGACGCATCGGTAAACCAAAGCGCTTTCCAGACATCGTGTACCAGAAAAATTAAAAATATTAATGCCAGATAAAGAAAATAACGATGGATATTTTGGATAATAAGCGGAAATTTTCGTTCCCCGCGATAGCTGTGGCGCGGTTCGCCAACGGCGCAGGCGGGCGGGTCAGCCCAAAATGCTTTGTAATATGCGCCTCGATAGTAATAACAGGTAAAACGGAAGCCGGCGGGCGCCCAGAGAATCAACAAAGCGGGCGAAAAAGGCAGCCAATCTGGAATCCACGCGGGTTTCGCGCCGAATAAACTATGCTCCGAGCCGAATAATTCGGGCGAATAAAACGGCGAAAGATAGTTTGCGCCGTTTCCCGTGTATAAATAATGTTCGCCTTGAAACGCCGCCCACGTCGAATAAACGACGAAAGCGGATAAGGCTAAAAAAACCAGCAAAGGATATAACCACCAAGCGCCTTTGCGCGTAGTTTGACCGAAAGAACGCCGTTTTAAGGGAACAATTGTGGAAGCCATATTAGCCGTCAAATATCAAACCGGAAGCTTTTTTATTTCAATTAGCTTTGTAAAATAAAACATTTCTCCGGTCAGACGCAATGGTTAATTCGGCTGTACAGGCAGGAATCAAGGAATTTGAATTTCCGCGAGCAATGGAAAATGGTCGGAAGCCGTTTTAACGATTTCCGGCTGCTTGATGATTTCGATTGATTTCAGATTTTCTTTGTAACGCGACGGGAGGAAAACGTAATCGAGCCGGACGTGCGTGTCCCAAACCGGAAAAGTGTGTCCGATGTCGTCCGGGTGAAGATAACGAAAGCCGTCAATGTAGCCCGCGTCGAGCAGAGTTTGGACGGCTTCGCGTTTGATGTCGCGCCCGGAAATCCAGATTAAAGCGCGAATCCAGAGCGGCATTTTCGGCAAATTAAATCGCTCGCCCGGCGCGAGCGTGTTGAAATCGCCGACCAGCGCGTGAAAACCTTCCTGGTGATGCTTGATGCCTTCAAGCAGCGAGCGTATTTCTCGCGCGCGTTTCGCTTCGCTCCATTTGGAAAAACGCGGTTTTAAATGGAGACCGAAAATCCGCGAATGATTGTCGGCTAAAATGATTTCCAGAAAAGAATGAGTCGAACCGCGCGGATAATGCCAGCAGTAATCGGCGATTTCGATTTTTGAGGCGAAAGCAATCGAATGCGCCCGGCGCGCGCCGACAACGGTCATCCCGCAATCAGCGGCGATTTGTTCGATGACGGCGGGCGTATAGGCTTCCTGAAAAACAACGATGTCGGGCGCAACCGCCTTGACGACTTCCGCGATTTTCTTGCCGCGATTTTGCCCGCCGAAACGAATGTTGTAGCTAAGCAGTCGAAGCTGTATCACTGTTGTTCTC
>DASVQU010000192.1:0-26203 GCA_036388995.1 Pyrinomonadaceae bacterium
TGAAATGGCGGTCGCGGGTTTTAATTATGGTGATTTTACCAAAAAAGAGTTTAAAGACGAGGTGACCGGATACACTTTGGAGGTCTTTGTAAATAAAGATGTCCCGGATGAAATCAAATCAATTCAGCGCAACATCGAGCGGGCGGAAGCTGCCGGCGTCAAAACGGAAACTACTTTAGGATCATTCTCGACTTCGAGTATGGCAGAGTATGTCTTAGGCGAAACGCAGAACTCTACGAGAATCTATCATGCTTATTTCGGGAAACTCCCGTTTAACCGAATAGCTATGACGCAGCAACCGGCAGTAAATTTCGGGCAGGCTTGGGCGACGCTGATTTATATGCCGTATATGGCTTTTATTGATTCCACTCAGAGAACTCAGCTTTTCGGAATCGGCGGCGGAACCAACAGTTTTTGGCGCGAAGTAGCGCCGCACGAAGTCGCGCACCAATGGTGGGGACATTCTTCCGGCTGGACCAGTTATCACGACCAGTGGATGAGCGAAGGATTTGCGGAATTATCAACGTCCCTGTATATCCAATTCGTCAAGAAAGACATTAAAAAGTTTAATGAATTTTGGGAAGAGCAGCGAAAGCAAATTGTCGAAGCCTCTCCGCGAACAAAAGGTTTAAAACCATATACGGTCGGACCCGTCACTCAAGGGTATCGCTTAAATACAGCCAAAACGGGCGCCATTGCGCAAAGTCTGATTTATCCGAAAGGCGCTTATATCCTGCATATGATTCGGATGATGATGAATGACAGGAAAGAAGGCGATGCGAAGTTTCAAGTGATGATGAGAGACTTTATTAAAACTCATTATAACAAGGACGTTTCGACCGAAGATTTCAAAGCAATTGTCGAAAAACATATGACTCCGAAAATGGATATTGACAAAAACGGCAAGATGGATTGGTTTTTCGACCAGTGGGTTTACGGCACGGAAGTTCCGGCTTATAAGTTGGAATACAGTATTAACAAGGCAGACGGAAAAGTTGTCTTGAGCGGCAAGATTACGCAGTCGGGAGTTTCGGACAATTTCGTCATGCCGGTGCCGCTATATATTGATTTTGGAAACGGATGGGTATCTGCCGGAGATGTCACGATAGTCGGAAATAAATCATTTGATTTGGGTAACATAACATTGCCGCGAGAACCAAAGAAAGTTGCGATTTCCGCATTAAGCGACGTTTTGGCGACAAGTATTGACAATGTAAAAAAATGATCGCTAACAAGATGGGTAAGATTTTTATTAACAAGATGGGTAAGATTTTTATTCTCGTTCGGGTTTAATACCGAGCAACTGAAATTGTGTGAAAAAATCATTTTCGATTTAACCGGCGAACCATCAATCCAGTCATTGTCGCTTAAATCACGGCTTCTCTTGTTTCGGTTAATTGCTTGTAATCTTTACTCGTCTGACGGATTTGTCCAAGCCGTGAAAACGTTTTTTCCAATACCAACCGGCGCGCCTATGGGCGAAAACCAGGCGGCAGGATTTTCTTCCAATCAATGATCGCATCTTGCATTGAGGATCCGGCGAAAGGTGTGCTTGCGCGGATGGGCGCCATCTTTCGCCATAAGGATATGCTCTTTAATGATTTCCAACTCACCATTGCTTAAATCTGTCAAATAAACCTTCTCCCGCTACGCTTTTTAGATGACGAAATCATACTTTTAACGTGAGTTCGGGATAAGGAAACAATAAAAGTTTAATAAATTCAACTCTTTGCGCACTTTGCGTAAAACCTTTGCGTACTTTGCGGTAAAAAAAAATCAGCAGAGTTAACAGCAAAGTATGCAAAGACGCGCGCAAAGAACCGCAAAGAAAATCCTGTTTTAAGCTCTCTTTAATTTCCAACAACACTTATTCCGAGCTCACGTTACTTTTAGACCTTTTCAGACAATTTCTAAAAAGTCGAATCAACCTCGACCCTGTTAAAAGCGAGTGCATAAACTGCGAGCATTTAGTTGCTATGGGTTCCACGCGGATAAAAAACAGTTTCGCCCGCTGTCTTTGTCATCCAATCAGCATAATTCCAGCCCTTACAATCGATTTTTAAATCCATTTATTTGGATGTTCTTTAAGATTTTGAATTTTAATCTACATAAAATAGCTTTACCTTTTTCTTGAAATTCATTTTGATAAGTTTCACCGCAGCCGTAACAAACTGCCGGAAGTTTTAATAATCGGGTACAAATTTTGCCTTGACCGAAATTGCTGGACTATTACATAACTAAGATCGACATTCCTCTGAAAATTCAAAAGGGCAGTTTTCATAAATTTTCAGATTTAACTTGAGGCTGTTTTCCGGCGGCGTTTCAACAATATATTTGTACCCTGTCAAGCATTATTTTTACTTATTTGTTGTTTCGTCCAATTGTAATTCGGTTTTTTTCTTAACTTCGGAGGGAGATCAAATGAAAGTACATTTTAGCTTTTTAGCGGCAGTTTTGGCGGTTGTTTTCTTCTGCCAATTGCCGCTCGAAGCCCAAACAACGACCGGCGCAATCGGCGGAACGGTCATAGACGCGAACGGGGCGGCAGTTCCGAACGCGGCGGTAACAATTCGCGGCGAAGGCGGACAGGAATTTACCGCTACGACCGCTGAAAACGGAACGTTTCGCGTTCCGGCGGTCGCCAGCGGCATTTATACCGTCTCGGTTACTGCAACGAATTTCAAAACATCAATAGTTGAAAACGTCAAAGTTGACGTTGGATTACCGACGACCGTCGACGCGACGCTCGAACCGGGCAACGTCACCGAGATTGTCACAATTCAAAGCGGCGGTGAGGTTTTGCAAACTCAGACGGCGACGATTGGCACGACCATCACCGGCAGACAGATTACGGAAACGCCGATTACATCGCGCGACGCGCTCGATCTCGTGACGCTGCTGCCCGGCACCGCAACCGTCGGTGCTCCGCGTCGCTCTTCGGTTAACGGACTGCCGAAAGGCTCTTTGAGCATCACGATTGACGGCGTTGACGTGCAGGACAATCTGCTGCGTTCGAGTGACGGCTTCTTTACGTATGTTCGCCCGCGTGTTGACGCAATTGATGAAGTCACGGTTTCGACCGCATCGCCCGGCGCGGAAAGCTCCGGCGACGGCGCCGTGCAAATCAAATTCGTGACCAAACGAGGAACTAATAATTACCGCGGCGGTCTTTTCTGGCAGCATCGCAATTCAGCCTTAAACGCCGCTTATTGGTATAACAACCGCGATTTAGCGCCGCTTCCGGGCGACGACAAAGCGCCGCGCAACAAGATTATCCTGAATCAATACGGCGGTCGGCTCGGCGGTCCGATTCCGTTTCTCAACTTTTGCGAAGGCTGCCCGATTTTTAATTCCGGTAAAGACAAAGCTTTCTTCTTTGTTAATTATGAAGAATTTCGTCTTCCCGAATCTCAAACCCGAACGCGAACCATTCTCACGCCGGAAGCGCAAGCAGGAAATTATTCGTACATTACCGCGAGCGGAGTGCAAACGAGAAATTTATTTGCTATTGCCAGTGCGAACAACCAGTTATCAACGCCCGATCCGACAATCAGCTCGCTTTTGGGGCAAATTCGTTCAGCGACAACCGGCGCGGGAACGATTACTCCAATTACAAACTCGCCGAATCTACTGAACTTCAACTTTACTCCGGCGGGAATGCAAGTCCGCAAGTTTCTGGCTTTGCGTTTCGATTTTAATTTGACCAAGAACCACGCTTTGGAGTTCATTACAAACAGACAGCGGTTTGTTCCGTCCAAAGATTTTCTCAACAGTCAGGACGAAAGATTTCCGGGCTTTCCTTCTTACACGCAAGGCTCGAATCGCAATTCGTATTCGACGGCGCTCCGTTCAACCTTCGGAAGCAATATCGTTAACGAAGCGCGTTACGCTGTTTCTACCGGTTTTTCAGAATTTAGCCCGGGAATCTCGCCCGCAGATTATGCGTTTCAGGGCGGATATGATTTATCAATCGGCGGCTCGACCGATTTTCCCGCCGCCGGTGTCACGAGCGCCACGGCGAGAAACTCGTACAGCGGTCGCAACACGCCGACTTACGATTTTAGCGATGCGGTGACGTGGCTTGCCGGTTCGCATAACATCAGCTTCGGCGGACAATACAAGCTCATCAGAGCCGAAAGCACGGCAATCGGTCGAATCGTCCCGACAATCAATTTCGGACTTCTCGCATCGGACACAGCCGCTTTCAATATGTTCAGCACCACGACTCTTCCGGGAGCATCGGCGGCGCAGTTGACGGCGGCGCGCAATCTTTACGCCACTTTGGTCGGACGAGTCGCCCAATACACTTCGACCGCTTATCTAACGTCTGATGGAACATATAAACTCAATGCCGAACAAGCCCGTCTTTCCAAACAAAACACCTACGGTTTGTTCGCGCAGGATAACTGGCGCGTGCGCTCGGATTTAACGCTTAATTACGGCTTGCGCTGGCAGCCGCAAACTGCGTTTAGGGTTCTGAGCGGTAATTATTCCAGACTCGAAAATTTCGATCAGGTTTACGGTCTTTCCGGCGCTGGCAACATTTTCAAGCCTGGAACTTTAACCGGAACAGTTCCGAGAGTTGTGCCGCTGGAAATCGGCGAAAAAGCTTACCCGGACGATTATAACAACTTTGCGCCTTCCGTCGGCGTGGTGTGGAGTCCCGACTTCGGCGAAAAAGGTTTATTGCGCAGCATCTTCGGCGAGAGCGGGCGCAGCGTTTTTCGCGGCGGCTATTCGGTTTCGTTTGTCCGCGAAGGATTTGATTTGTTAGGCAGCATTTTGGGAGCAAATCCGGGAGGCACTTTGTCGGCTTCGCGCAGCTCTACGATTGCTAATTCATTCACGGTCGGAACGAATTTAAGAGACCCGAACAATCCGAATCTGACCCCGAATACATTTTCGGCTACGCCGAATTATCCGCTTACTTTGACGACCGCTAATTCAACAAACGCTTTTTCCCCGGATTTGAAGACCGGCTCGGTCCATTCTTTCAGCTTCGGTTATCAGCGCGAGATTGACAAAAATACGGTTGTCGAAATCCGTTACGTCGGCAATCGCGGCGTAGGTTTGCAACGTCAATACAACATCAACGAGTTCAATACGATTGAAAACGGTTTTGCCTCGGAGTTCGCTCTGGCACAAAATAATCTCTACGCCAATCTCGCGGCTGGCAGAGGAGCCACTTTTGCTTACTTCGGAGCGAATACCGGAACGTCGCCGCTGCCGATTATGTTGTCGTACTTTAACCCTGCAACGGGAACAAATGCCTACGATCCAAATAATCCGGCTCGCTATGCGGCAGCTAATTTTGCCAATACGACGCTCGTTGCCGCGCTTTCGAGAAACAACCCGAACATCGGTGGTTTCAGCGGTACGAGCTTTGAAAACGATGCGACGAGACGAGCGAACGCCATCGCCAACGGACGTCCGATTAACTTTTTCTATGTTAATCCGACGACGGGTGTCAATGGCTCATTTATCGTAGATAACAGCACGAAAACCTGGTATGACTCGGGCGTTCTGGAAGTTCGTCGCCGGTTGTCCGACGGTTTGCGTTTCCAAGCCAGCTATGTTTGGTCGAAGGCAAGCTCCAACGCTTATGCGTCGAGCAGCGTCGTATTTGCCAATTTTACGCAAAGAGAAAACGGTTTGGAATTGGCGAAAAACGTTCAAGCCTTTGACATTCGCCATCAGTTCAAGCTCGATGCGACTTATGATCTGCCGTTTGGGAAAGGAAGAACATTTTTCTCCGATTCCAATTGGTTCGTCAACGGTCTCATCGGCGGGTTTACCATCTTGCCGACGATCCGCTGGCAAAGCGGTTCGCCGTTTAGTCTGGGCAATGTTCAGCTTGTCGGAATGACTGCTAAAGAACTACAAAAAGAAATCCGGGTTCGCAAAGGTCCCAGCCTTGTCACTTATCTGCCCGACGACATTATATTGAACACTCAACGGGCGTTTAATATTGACGTAACCAGCTCGACCGGCTATGGAACGACTTTCGGCGGCGCGCCCGAAGGCAGATTCATCGCTCCGGCGGGTTACGGCAATTGCGTCGCAAGATATGCAGGTGAATGCGGTTTCAACAACTTGATTCTTTACGGTCCGAGCTTCTTTAAACTTGACGTGGCTTTGTCCAAGAAATTCATCATCACTGAGAGAAGCAACGTCGAGTTCAGAGCCACATTTCTAGACGCTTTAAATGCGCCTAATTTTCGCGTCGCCGGTCTGAACGTATGGGGTGCGGACGTAGTTAACCTCGGCGTCGGCGGAGCAACTTTCGGTCAACTCGGCAACGGCTCGGCTTATCAAGACATTGGAACGACGAATGATCCGGGCGGTCGTCTGATAGACCTTATGCTGCGGATAAATTTCTAACTCAACAGCCGCATTGTTGAACTAATTTTGCGGCAATTTTTGATAATTTCAAAAATTAAATGTTTACGGAGAGTTGTCGCGTGCAACTCTCCGTTTTTTGTTTGGCAACAAATCATTTCGTAATATTTTCTGTATATGGCAAAAAAAGGTTCGATTCTAGTTGTTGACGACGAAGAAATTATGCGCGATGTGCTGGAAGTTTTATTGTCGTCGGTCGGATATAAAGTTGATTTGGCGAAAACGGGCGAAGAAGGTTTGGAGATGTATTCGCGCCGCTCGTATGACGTTGTGCTGCTCGACGTTTCAATGCCGGGAATCGGCGGGCTTTCTACGCTCGAAGAACTTCTGAAAATTGATTCGGACGCCGTTGTTTTAATGATTACGGCTTACGCGACTTTCGATACGGCGGTTTCGGCTTGGGAAAAAGGCGCAACCGGAATTGTTCGCAAACCGTTTCAAAACGAGCAAATCATCAATCTCGTTGCCAACGGCGTCAAAAAACGCCGCAAAGAAGAAGAGCGACAAACTCTGCGGCAAGCGATGACGCGCGAGGTCAAACGCAACGCCATCATTGGACGCTCGACCGCAATGGAAAACGTTTTCCGGCTGGTTGACCGCGTTGCGCCCGCTCGCTCGACGGTTTTAATCACGGGCGAATCGGGAACCGGAAAAGAATTAATCGCCAAAGCGATACACGAAAACAGCCCGCGCGCCGAACAGCCTTTTGTCGTCGTCAACTGCTCGAACATTCCGTCGGAATTGCTCGAATCGGAATTGTTTGGGCATACGAAAGGCGCTTTTACCGGCGCGGTTGCATCGAAAAAAGGCTTGTTTGAAGTCGCCGACACCGGTTCGATTTTCCTCGACGAAATCGGCGACGTTCCGCCCGAAATGCAGGTTCGCCTGCTGCGCGTCATTCAAGAACGCGAGTTCACGCCAATTGGCGACACCGCGCCGCGCCGGGTTGATGTGCGAATCGTCGCCGCCACTAACGCCGATTTAAAAGAACTCGTTCGGCAGGGAACTTTCCGCGAAGATTTGTATTACCGTTTGTCGGTCGTCCCGCTTGAATTGCCGCCGCTCAGAGAGCGCCGCGAAGACATTTTGCCGCTCGCGCAGCATTTCATCCGCAAATACAACGAGGAAAACGGGCGGCAAATCTCGGAACAAATCAACCCGGAAGTTTTATCGCTTTTGGAAAATTACTTTTATCCGGGAAATGTGCGCGAGCTGGAAAACATTATCGAGCGCGCGGTCGTTATTGCACCCGAAGATGAAATAACGGAAGAATGTCTGCGCGCTGAAGTACGAAATCCTGAGTTGGCGCGCGCCGCCGTGCGAGATTCCGCAGGAGCGTCGGGCGAAGTTGAGCTGGCACGCGGCGTTAATTTTTACGATGAAGTGCGACGTTTTGAAATTGATTTGATTCGCCGTGCGCTCGACCAAACCGCCGGTCATCAATCGCGCGCCGCCCGCCTGTTAGGCTTAAACGCCACGACGCTTAACTCGAAAATCAAAAGCTACAACATTCCGCCGCGTTCATAACCGATAAAAAAAAAGCGTCGGAGATTTACAATTTTGTAAATCTCCGACGCTTTTTTTGCGGCTAAGCTTTATTTTTTCAGCCGGTCGGCAAATTTATCTCTAAACTTTCGCACCTTCGGCGCAACGACTGCCGCGCAATACGGCTGCGTCGGGTTGTTGGCGAAATATTCCTGATGATAATCTTCCGCCGGATAAAAATCAGCAAATGCAGCTACTTCCGTCACGATTGGATTGTCGTAAAGCCTTTCAGAAGTGATTTCTTCAATGACTTCGTGCGCGATTTGTTTCTGTTCGGGCGAATGATAAAAAATCGCCGAACGATACTGCGTTCCGACATCGCCGCCCTGACGGTTTAAAGTCGTCGGGTCGTGAACCGTAAAAAAAACGCGCAAAATGTCGCGGAAAGAGATTTCCTGCGGATTAAATTTGATTTGGATGACTTCGGCGTGCCCGGTCGAACCGGAGCAGACATCGCGATAAGTCGGATTTTTGATTTCGCCGCCCGAATAACCGGAAACGACATCTTCGACACCTTTTAAATCGTCAAATACGGCTTCGACGCACCAGAAACAACCGGCTCCGAGCGTCGCGATTTCTAAATTTTGATTGCTTTCCATAAAAAATCCCCTTGAAAATACAATTGAAATCACAGATTAACGCGCTCAAGATTAAATCTCAAAATTGAAAACATTTATTCCAGCTCGTTAAAACTGTTGATTGTTAGATGCACGGTCGGTTCGCTAATCGGAGGATTATTCGGGCGCACGCAAAGTCTGGTCTGCATCCCGGCTTCAAACGCCGCGTCCAATTCGGCGACGACATCGGAAACAAAAAAGATTTCCACAGGTGGAAAACTCAAATTCGCGGCGATTTTTCGATAGCTTTCCGTCTCTTTTTTCGCGCCGGTCGTTGTGTCGAAATAAGCTGAAATGTAAGAAGTTAAATCTCCGGCGACGCTAAAACCGAAAATCAGCCGCTGCGCCAGACGGCTTCCCGAAGAAAAAATCGCAATCGTTTTACCGTTTTCCTTCCAGCGCTTGAACGCCGGTAAAACGTCGTCGAAAACTTCGCCGCGCAGCTCGCCCGATTCGTAACCCGCGCGCCAGATTTGTCCTTGAATTGATTTTAAAGCGGTAGATTTCCGGTCTTGATCAACGAGAAAAATCAAATATTCCGCGACTGACTCGGCGCTTGTTTCATCGAACGGCGCAAGGTTCTCACCTTTTTCCCTATTGAGTTTATGTTCGGTGTGAAGCGAAGCGATTTCATCTTGAAGCCGACCGAAATTGTCGCGCACGAATTCCCGCATTCGCTCGCGCGCAAACGGAAAAAGCGTTTTGTGAACAAAATCAATCGGCGTGGTCGTGCCTTCGATGTCGAGCAGGATAGCTTTCATTTGAACCGCCGGAGACACAGAAGCACAGAGAGACATTAAGTTAAAAACTCTGTGTCTTTGTGCCTTTATGTTGAAATTTTAAGAATATTTTTGTTCAACGCCGCTGCTCGTGTAGTGCGGCGTCCAGCCCGCAGTGTCTTGAAAAAGCCGAATCGCACGCACCGTACGGTCTTCGCACAAATCGAACCAGTGATGTGTCCCGCGCGGAACGCGAATCAAATCTCCGGCTTCCATAGTGACTGCCGTTACGTCGCCGTTTTTCGGAGCGATGTGAAAACGCCCGTGACCTTTGACGATAAAGCGCACTTCGTCTTCGTCGTGCCAATGTTCGGGACGAAATTTCTGGAGCATTCCGTCAAGATTCGGCGTTTCCGGTTTTATATCAATTACGTCTGCCGTGACATAACCGCCCGTCGCTTTTAATTTTTCGATTTCAGGTGCGTAAGCCGCCAGAATTTCTTCGGACGCGGCGTCGGGAGAAATTCGCGGTTCGCTTTCTAAACGCTCGTAATCAATTCCGATTGCGGCAAGATAGTTTTTGATTTCTTCCGCGTCGCGCAACACTAGATTTTTATCCGGTACTGTAACAACTGCCATAATTTTTTATCCGTTTTCTCTATTTTGCACAATTTTCACCGTCGTGACTATTTGCCCGACGTGCCGCGCGGTGTGTTCGGCGATGTGAAAAAGCAAACCGAAAACATTTGTCGGCAATTTTTTGCGCCCGACAAAACGCTCTTCAAATAAAATTTCGGGCGCAACTGTTTTAAGCTCAGTGAGGGCGTTGTTTATTTCAGCGACCGCCTTTTGCATCAAATCGCCGGCATTTGCGCCGGCATCGGAATTTTCCGCCCGAAGCACAGCAAACTGTTGTTCGTTCAGCTTTTCGCCCCGCGAATAAGCTAACAAACGGTCAATGCTCCCCGCGATGTGGCGCAAATGAAAAGCGACAGAAGGCGCGCCGTTCGGACGCATTGACAATTCTTCATCGGTCAAACTCGGAGCGCACTTTTCCAAATCAACAATTGCCTGCGCCAGAGCGTGCGCGGCGGGCATCATCACGGGAGAAAATCCGTCAAGCTTTCCACTTAACCACGCCTCTTCAGCCATAAAATTATTTTAAACGTCTGCCCAAAACTTCAAATAAAAACTCGTAAATTTCGATATGCCGTTTTGTTTCGGCAATCGAATTGCCCCACGTGTAAAGCCCGTGGCGGCGCAGATAAACTCCGTGCGCCGCCGGATTTTCGATTAACGTTTGTTTAATCGTCCGGCTCAATTCGTCATAATCCTGCGAGTTTTCCACAATCGGCAGCAATTCCCGATGCTCGTGAGTTTTCACGCCGCTCAAACCCTTGAGCATTTCGTAGCCTTCGATTTCGACGCAGCCGCGCTCGAAATAAACGTCGGACAAAATCGTTCCCCAAACCGAATGCGTGTGCAGAATCGCGCTTGCTTCGGGCTTTAAATCGTAAATCGTTAAATGAATTTCGGTTTCAGCCGAAGGTTTTCCGATTCCGTTTAATACCGTCGCCGTTTCGTCAATCTCCAAAAAATGCGTTTCGGCATCAAGCGCGCCTTTGTCGTTGCCGCTCGCCGTGATGCAAGCTCGCAAGGGCGCGCGCTGAACAAGCGCGCTGAAATTTCCGCTTGTCCCTAAAACCCAGCCGCGCCGGTAAAACTCTTTGCCGCATTCGGCTAAAAACGAAGCTATGTTATTAAAATTTTCTTTCATCCGCCGATAAAGCTCATCGAGCGCGAAGCCGGAGCGAATTTGGTTTCGTTGATAAAATGGCGCGGCTCTTTTTTCGCTACGACCGATTCGATAAATTCGATAATTTCCGCGCGCGACGCCGTGCTGCGAACAACGTCGCGTAGATTGTGTTCCTGCGTCGAAAACAAACAAGTGCGAATCTGCCCGTCGGCGGTTAAACGAATGCGCGAACACGCCCCGCAAAACATTTCCGTCACCGGAGCAATAATTCCGATTTCTCCCGGCGCGCCATCGGCAAACTCAAATCTCCAAGCGGTTTCCGCGCCGCGCGATTTTTGTTTTAAAACGAGCGGAAACGCGGCGTTGATTGCATCTCGGATTTCGCGACCCGAAACGACTTGTTCGCGCCGCCATTCGTGACCGGAATCGAGCGGCATAAATTCGATAAAACGCATCGAAATCGTCGCTTCGCGGGCAAAACGCGCCAGCTCGACAATTTCATCGTCGTTCCAGCCGCGAACGATTACTGCATTAACTCGAACAGGATTTAAATCCGCTTGTTTCGCCGCTTCAATCGCGCGCAAAACGTCCGGCAATTTATCAACGCCCGTAATCTCCTTGAATTTTTCGCGCCGCAAGCTGTCTAAGCTGATCGTCACGCGATCAAGCCCAAGCCGTTTCAAATTCGCCGCCCGTTCCGGCAAAGAATGCCCGTTCGTCGTTAAAGCCAAATCCTTCAAATGCGGAGTGCGGAGTGCGGAGTGCGGAATGTCGGACTCTGGATTTTTCAGACGGGCAAGTTTTTCGACTAAAATTTCGACATCTTTTCTGAGCAGCGGTTCGCCACCGGTGAGACGGATTTTTTCGATTCCGAGCGAAACGAAAATCTCGCAAACGAATACAAGCTCTTCGTAAGTTAAAATCTTATCTTTGTGCGCCAGCGGCGGCTCGCCGTTCGGCAGACAATAAAAACAGCGAAAATTGCAGCGGTCGGTCAAGCTGACGCGCAAATCTCTAATTTGTCTTCCGTGAGAATCTTTCATTATTTATAGCCTTCAGCGATTTTGTTTAATTGTCGCAGAACGGCGTCTTTTTCAAAAAGCCCGGTTTTGGAAATTCGCACGCGCAAATCGGTGAGAGTTTGATAAAACTCGGCTTTTTCGGAAACTTCGGTCGGCGCTGTGTAAACTTCTTTTTTCACCGCATCCGCCGCAATCGGCTCAAGCCATTCGCGGATCGCTTTCAAACTCTCCGCAGCGTGCGCGCCGCGCGGAAATTGTTCGAGATAATTGCCGTGCGTCGCTTTGAGCGAATATAAATAGCAATTCAGATAACCTTCGCACTCGCCCGGCAGCGGATTGTTTGCGCCAGCCCAAGCGATTTTTTCTCCCGCAGGCAAAGTTTTATATTTTCGCGCCAAATCCCAGAACAAATTCGACCGCACGTACCATTGACCGGACGGATCGCTGTAAACGATGTTTGCTTCCTGTTTCCCGATAAAAATTTTGTAAGGCTCGCTTGTCTGCTTGTCAAAAGGAATTGCCGACAAGGCGTTTTTGAGCGCCGAAAGTCTGACAAAATTCAACTCGGCGAGCGTCGCCGGAGTTTTGATTTCCGGTAAAATTCCGGTCAGAAAATCAACCAGCTCAGCGTTGTCGGAAAAACTTTCACCAGCAGCTTTCTGGCGTTCGGCGGCAATTACGCTGTAAATCGTTTCGCGTTTTGCGGGATCATATTGCAGCAAAAATCCGCCGAAAATCCAACCCGCTTTTTTGTTTGCAGCGCTGACGGTTTCGATTCGATGCCAATAATCGGTTTTGCCTCCGATTGTTTGCTTTTCCGCCGAACGCTCAAGCGAACGAACCTTCGTCCCGACAGGCAATTCGCCGACTTCTTTGCCGCCTGCTGACGGTGTTTCGCGCAGATTTACGTCAAAAGCCGCAGTAATAAAAAGCGGTTTCGCTTGAGGCAAAGTTTTGTGAGCCGTTTTGAGAAAAATTGGCGCGGCGGCGAGCGGGAAACTTCCGGCGAGGCAGAAAATCAAAATTGAAAAACGAATTATCGAACGCGAAAACAACGATTTCGCAACAGCAAACAAAAACATATTTTGAATTCGAGTTTTAAAAATAAATTTAGAAAGTCGAGCCGCCCACGTGTCTTGTCTTTATTCTAAATTTTTAGCCTTTGAAAGCAAAGCGCGCGCATTTCTTTGCAGCCCGCCGAGCTTAGCGCGTTTCATCGCGCTGCGGCGAAATCGTTCGATGTAATTTTCGTGCGAAAGATTCGCAATTTCATTTAAATCCGGCGAAACGTTATTCTCACGCGGCTCAAATCGTATTTCTTCGGTCGGTTTTTCAAAACGATTCCAAGGGCAAACATCCTGACAAATATCGCAGCCGTACAACCAGCCATTTAAGTTTTCGGCAATTTCGTTGGAAATCCGCTCGTCGCGCAGTTCAATCGTCTGGTAAGAAATGCAGCGATTTGAATCAATCACGCGCGGTTCAACAATCGCGTTTGTCGGACAAGCATCGAGACAAGCCGTGCAGCTTCCGCAAAAATCCTGCGTTTCCGGCGCGTCGTATTCCAATTCGATGTCGAGCAAAATCTCACCCAGAAAAACCCAGGAGCCGTATTCGCGCGTGATCAAATTCGAGTGTTTGCCAATCCAGCCCAATCCTGCGCGCTGCGCCCACGCTTTATCCATTATTGGTGCAGTGTCAACGCAGATTTTCGTGTTTATTGTCGGACTGATTTCTGTGATGAAAGTTTCGAGACGACGAAGTTTTTCTTTCAAAACATCATGATAATCATCGCCCCAGGCGTAACGTGAAACTTTGCCGTTTTCAGGCGAGTCGTCATGTTTGTGCGGCGTAAAATAATTGAATGCAACAGATATGACCGATTTTGCATTTTCAAGCAAAAGCTGCGGATCAGCGCGTTTTTCAGGCTCGCGTTCCATCCAGCGCATCTCGGCGTGAAAACCGCGCCCCAGCCAGCCTTCGAGATATTCGCGTTCGCGCGGCAACGCCTCGGCGCGAGCAACGCCGACTTTATGAAAGCCGATTTCCAACGCTTTTTCTTTAATTTTTTGTGTGAGAGTTTTTTCCACTCTTTAAAAAGGCAAAAAGGCTCTTTTAGCGAGTTTTTGTTTTAAATCCGTATAACCCTGGTCGCCGGCGACGAGCTGGCGCAAAGTTTTTCGCACGCCGCCGTGCAGTCCGGCAAATTGAATCATTCGTTCGGTGAAAGCCGCGCCGAAAAAGTTGCCGTAAAAACGACGACGCATTTCCGAAGCGCGGCGCAATTCGCGCCCGAAATCTTCGCGCCACACTCGTTCGTAATCTTTTTTACTCAAATAACAATCGGCGAAAATTTCCGCCGAGCGCAGAGCGTAATAAATTCCTTCGCCCGTCACCGGATCAGCAAAACCAGCGGCGTCGCCGAGCAAAGCCCAATTTGCGCCAACTGTTTTTCGATTGTCCAAAGTTTCTGGCGCAAGTCCGGGAATACGCGCGGCGTAGCGTTCCGCAACGGAGTTTAATTGGGCGAGAGTTTCGGAGTTTTCGTCGTCCTTTAAATCTTGCCAGATGTTTGCCTGCGGCTCGGTACGTTGACGATACCAGCCGAGCATAAAACGCCACAAAAGAGCGTCAAGCCGGGCGTGATCGAAATTGTCTTGCGCCGTGGCGATGCCGAAAGAGACGTGGTCGGGACGCGGAAAAGCCCAAGCGTAACCGGCAAAACCGGGCAAAAACGCGATGACCGTCGGCGCATCTCGTTCGTTGTTCGGAAGCGGCGTTCGGTAGCCGAAAGCTACTTCCATTTCCGATTTTTCGAGCGCTCCGCTCAATCGTTTGGCAATCGCACTGTTCGCGCCATCGGCGGCAATCAGAAAAGCGCTGCGATATTCGTTTGCATTTCCGCTCGTCGCGTGACTCCGGAGCTTCCACAAACCGTTTTCCTCGCCGACAAGCGTGACTTTTTCTTTTATTACATTCGCGCCCGCTTTTTTCGCACGCTGGAGCAAAAACGAATCAAACGCCGAACGCGAGTAAATTGCAAACGGCTCGTCGAGCTTTAAACGCAGACGTTTGCCGCTCGGCGCGAAGATTTCCAAATCGTCAATTTGCCGCCCGACGGCTTCGAGAAGCTGCGGGTACATTTTCAGAGCTTTCGACGTGACGCCGCCGCCGCACGGTTTCGGCGCATTCGGTGCGCGCCCGTCAAACAGAGCTACATTTACTCCGTTGCGAGCCAAAATTTCGGCTGCAAATGAACCAGCCGGACCAGCGCCGACAATCAAAACTTCCGAATTTGAAATTTGAGATTTCAAAGCCATTTCAAAATTTGATTGTAGCTTAAAACAGAATCGTGAGAGCGGATTCGGATAACGATGACCGGAAATGTACTTTAAAAAGCGGATTTTACCGGATTAAGAAAAGATTAAGTTTGCCGGGTTGCGCGAGCCAGAAAAAAGCGCGCCGAATTGCTCAAGCTCAATGCGTAAATGGCTGTCGCCGCAAGATTGGGAACAAACGCCGCGCGCCGCAAAACGGAACAAACACGCAGACGACGCGAAAATTTTGCTTGATGCAGATTTTGATAAACATCTGAAATCTTCTCGAAATTGGGGAAATTTTCGGCAATCACATGCGCGGCAATTTCCGCCGATTCGAGCGCCATCAGCATTCCGCTGCCGGTAAAAGGATCAATAAACGCGCCCGCATCGCCGATTGCCAGCATTCGAGCGGCGGGCGCAAGATTTTTTCTGCCGAAACTGTCAACCGAAACCGCCAGCCAATCGTGCGCCGCCTCAGCCGTTTCCATCATTTCCTCAGCACGGCGGTTTTTAAAGACAACTTCGCGGACAATTCGGTCGGCGTTTCCGTTAAATTTGCGAACAAAGCGCGCGTCTATCAAAAAACAATGATTCGCCAATCCGTTTTCAACCTTATTCAAGCCGCCGTAACCGCCCGGAAAAAAATAAATCTCGCATCGCCCGCGCTCAATTTTTGAGTTTCTCAAATGTGCCTTAAAACCAACCAAACGATTGCGGATTTGTTCGTTGTTCGTTGTTCGTTGTTCATTGCGTTTACCGACTCCGGACTTTTTGGCGAAATTTGCCAAAACTGCGGCGCGCCCGCTGGCGTCAATTGTAAAATCTGCGATGATTTCAACTTTCTCGCCGTTGTTTGTTTTCGCTGTGACGCCGCGAATCTCGCCGTTTTTCTCCAAAAGTCCGGTTACCTGCGTTTCCTCTAAAACTTCAACTCCCAAATTTTTGGCTCGTTCAAGCAGACGAAAATCCATTTCGGCGCGGCTGATTCCAAGCGCTGCGTTGCCCGTAGAAAACCATTCGCTCGGAACAGCTACGCTCCGACCGCTTGGCGCGTAAAAAACGGTTTCAGTTAAACGCGCACCGCCCGCCGCAAGCATTTCGTCCAAAACTCCGAGTCGGCGGAAATGTTCCAAACATTCGGGCGAGACAAATTCGCCGCACAATTTTTGGCGCGGAAAGCGTTCGCGCTCAATTAAACAAACTTGAAAACCACTGTTTGCGAGGCGAATCGCCGCGCTCGCGCCCGCCACCGCGCCGCCGACAATAACGATTTTAGATTTTGGATTTTGGATTTTGGATTTCATTTTTGTCGAGCATCGCCTTGTAAAACTAATCGCGCGGGAAAATGTTTCGTGACCGAGACTTTATCGAGTTCGGCTTGTTTCCCCAGATGTTCCAATTCTTCCGGCACGAACGAACGCAGGATAGAAAGCGCGCCGTCGTGACGCACGAGTCGGTTGTGAAGGAAAATTTTGCCGATTGTGGTGTAAAAAAAATAAGCGCGGCGGTCGCGGTGCAAATCAATTGCAAAGATTTTCCGGCGCGCGACTCGCCTCATTTCGCGTAAGATTTCAATCACTTTTTCATCAGTAAAATGATGCGTGAAAAGCGAGCAAATTGCGTAATCAAATGAATTATCGGGGAACGGGAGCAAAAGCGCGTTGCCGCGAATTGAGCAAATTTCGGCAAAATCTTTCGATTCTTCCCGAATCGCCTCTGCTGAACGACGATTTAATTCCAAACCGCAAAGCTGCGATTTTCTATCGCTTTTCCGGGCAAATTTCGCAATCACGCGCAATAGCTCGCCCGAACCCGCGCCAACATCCAAAACGGAAAATTGCTTTAAATTTTCCCGTTGAATTTCACCCAAAAGAGTTTCTTCGAGCGCCCGTTTGTCGCCGAGCCAGCGATTTATCCGGCGCAATTCGCGCAGACAGCCTTCGTATTCCTCCGGCGTGTAATCGCCGGTGTCCATCAATTCAAGCTCCGCGCTGCGCGTTTCAAACATGAAAACAGAATACATCAAGTGACGATTAGATTTTCGCCGCATTTGTCCGTAAAATTTCGGCGACCGCGCGGTTGCGAAAATCGAAAATATAATTTAATTCTTTTTTCACTAGAAAATGCGCGATGTCTCCGAGCGGCTCCAACGGCAGGCGATAGCGCACTTCGTCGTCAATTTGAGTCGCGCCATCGGGTAAAACGGTGAAAGTGTGACGGTGAATCCATTGTTTATAAGGACTTTTCAGAGCCTCGTCAACAAATTCAAAAGGCGGGCGCCAAACCGAAATCACGGTTCGCCAAATCAAGGGCAAACCTCGCAATTTTAATTTGTAATCAATTAAAGCGCCTTTTTTGATGTCAATCGGCTGCGGCGTGACAATGTGAAAATTTAACTGCGGCGGCGTGATGCGCTCCAGATTTCCGGCGTCGGCGAAAAACGCGAAAACTCGCTCGCGCGGAAGATTCAAGGTCAAAGACCTTTTCAAAGTGTGTTCTGCCATTTCCCAAACCCTTGCTCGTAAATTTGATACCAATTAAATCTAATCTATCAGATCGAAATAAAAATGAATCAAACTATCAACTGTAAACTATCAACTATCCACTGTATGCATTGCAAAACAGTTGATAGTTGATAGTTTACAGTTGATAGTTTCACTTCTCCGTTAAGATTTCGGTTTGCGCGGCGCGTTGTAGCCTTTGCGCGAGCGAACCGTTGCGCCGGGGCGCGCAACTTTGACTTCGATTGTGTGCCATTTCCCGTCCGGCGCGAGATTTTTCGGCTCGTAACCGATTGTGTAAACTGTTCCAAGCTCCTGCGCGATTTGTCGAAAAGCCTCGCGCAGAGCTTCGCCGCCCGCGACTGGAACAAATCGCCCGCCGCTTTTTTCGGCAAACGCTTTCAGAGCATTGACGCTTTTCAAACGCTCCATTCTGGCGTTCGAGCTGCCCGAAGTCATGGTTGCGCCGCCCGGTCCGAAATCAATCGCCGACATATCAACCGTGTAAATTACGGCGTTGACGGCGAGAGCGGCTTTTAAGGCTTTTGCTTGCGAGGCTTTGCTCAAAGTGTCTGCGCCGTCGGACAAGACGACGATGGCGCGGCGCGACTCCTCGCGGTCGGCGAGCGCTTTGGCGGCTTCGATAACGGCGTCGTTTAAAACGGTCATTCCTTTGCCTTTGAGTCCGAAAGCCGTCGGATGAAGATCGCGTGATGAGGAAAATTCCTGAATTTGATTGATTTCGGAATCGAAATTGTAAACGGCAGCCGAATCTTTCGAGCGCAGATTTTCCAGAAACTTAATTCCGGCGCTCCGTGCCAGAGCGATGCGCGCTTCCATACTGCCCGACGTGTCGAGCAAAACGACCGCCGCGAACGGCGCTTCTTCCGCCGTAAAAATCGAATCAAGGCTTGTAATATCCTGTTCGATGCCGTTGTCGAACAGTTTGAAATCGGTGCGTTTTAAACCGGTTACGGAATTTCCTTTAGAGTCTGTGACGGCAACGTTTAAAACGACGAGATTCGTGTCAACTTTGATAACATCGTCTTCATCGTCGGTTTTTTGAGCAAAAACGGCGATTTGCAAAAACAAAATCGCCGCCAGAAAAACGAACGGGCGGCGAAAATCAAATCTTTCAAATTTCATTTCTCAAATCTAAACGGATTAGCGCGGAGCGCGGCGAATAAAATTAATCAATTCGAGCAATTCGTTAGCGTTGTTAATCGAATCGGCGGAAACGGTGTAGCGCGAAGACGTTTTCACCGATTCGCTTAAATCAGCGCCGATTTCGGCGAGCTTTGTTATCGCTTCGGCAATCGTCGCAGGATTGCTTTCGGGCGTTTCATAGTTGTCATCTTTTTTGTCATCGTCCGAGCCGCCCATATTTTTGCGGATTTTTTTGACGACTTTTTCAAGCTGATTCAATTTCTCCAAATCTTGAACAACCGCGCCCGATTCGGCAAATGAGCGGCTGATCTGCTCGGTCAATCTTGCTACTTCCGCGCCGCGCCCGACGAATTCGGCGTGTTCTTTTTCTTCGGCGCGGATCCTCATTTTCATCAGATTTTCGAGCATCGGATCGCCGGGCGAATATGTTTTTTCGGGGCGCTCCGTGGCGTCGGGCATTTTATTCCTTATATCGGTTTGCTGCGACTGCCCGCGCTGCGCAAACGCGGACTCGACGCCCAATACAGGCGTTAAGATGATTGCGAAAAAAACGATGCGTAAAAACATAATCAGACTTTCAAAAATTACGGTTGTTCAGCCGGTTTCGGTACTTCGTTCGGCGCTTTGCCCGTAACGCGCTCAACCATCGCGTTCAAAAAGCTCTGTTCGACCTCGCCGCTGCTTTCAAGCGTCAGCCAGTTTGCTCCCATCGGAGTTTCCGTGCGCCCTTCGACTTTTGCAGTGACATTAACGTTGTTGTTCGTGCCGTCAATCGACTGCACTTCGACGCGCAAAGTATAGCGACCGCGCGTCCAGCCGGTATCAATGTCTTCTCTCGGAATGTTGGCGTAGCGCGTTAGCTGCGAGCCGGTAATGACCGCGCCTTTGGCGAAAGTGTAAGGCTGCGAAATGACGATTCCGTCCGACGGGCGCGAAGCCGCTTCGTCAACCGTCAAGCCTTGTTCGCGCATCAAGTCGGCGATTGTTCGCAGCAAGATATCGCGTTTTGAAGGCATTCTGTAAGGATTGCTCAAGATTACGCGGTCGGGAGTTTTGCCCGCGCCGAAATCGAATCCGCGTCCCGCGCCGGTATCCCGGCGATTGCCGTTGTCGGTCGGACCTTGATTGGTGCTGATGTCTCGGATTTGCTTGTTTTGTGTATCAATACCTTTGCCTTGAGCATACGAAAAAGAAACGCTCGCCGCAAAAGCGATGATAACTGACGCCAACGAAAATAACCGCTTCATAAATCCTCCGATAATACCGAACGTTTGTGCGATGTGCGGGCAAGCCGAAAGGCTGTCCGCCAAACTCAAAAATTAACACTTTCAAAGGGGCAAAATCAAAATTATTTGAGAGATAATTCCGTGTGAGCCGAGATGGGAAACGGCTTATGGGGTTAAGAGTGTAGGGTGTATGTCTGTAAATGGGTGCGCCTTTTTTTCTACGCCCAATCGCCCTCTGCCCTTAAGCCCTTAATCATTGCCGGAACTATATTTGCAAACAGCAAAAAATCAGTAAGTTTTGCCGGGAACAAGGGAAGACAAAATGGACGCCTGCGCTGCACGATCTTTTTCACGAACAAAAACAAAGCCCACCGTTTTTCTCTGGATTGAATGGACGCTGCTGTTTATCGCAACACCGCTCGCGCTTCGCTTTTTTGGAAGCCGAGCTTGTTTTTTATCTCGCTTCCGGCGGGAACAATCACGGTTTTCGTCTGGCTGTCGTGTCTCGGAAAATTCGATTGCAAGCAGTTTCGGTGCGGAGCCAGCGTTCCGGCGGCGCACTAAAATAAAGTAAAAAGTAAAAAGTAAAAAGGCAAAAATAATCATCTGATTTACTACTTTTTACTTTTTACTTTTTACTTTTTACTTTGCGCCGGCAGCGCCGCGCTTGCTTTCGGTTTTCAAATCTAATAACTTGCAACTTTGTAAAAGTTGCCGTGTCACGAAAAAACGCCGACCAATTGATTTTGCTTGATTCGCGCTCGATTGCCGCCCGCATTGCGCTCGCGGCGGTAGTTTTGCTCGCCCTTGCGGCAGTATTTTTCAGCGTTCGCTGGCAAATCGGGCGAATGCTCGCGGAAACGGCTTCGCCGACTGACCGGAATTTCGCGCAAATCGTTCGGCTCGCAGTTGATCTTGCGCCGCACGATCCGCAAGCGTTATGGGCTGCGGCTTCCGTCGAGCGCGCCGGTTTCTCCTCCGATGCCGCGAACCGAGCCGAAGCCGCGCTTGAAAATACGATTCGGCGGGCGCCGAATGATTATCGTTTCTGGCTCGATCTGGCGCGGACGCGCGATCAGGCTGGCGATGCGAGCGGCGCTGAAGCGGCTTTTCAAAAAGCGCTGGAACGAGCGCCGAACAACGCTTTCGGGCGCTGGCTGTACGGAAATTTTTTGCTCCGTGCCGGAGACCGCGACCGGGCTTTTGCCGAATTTCGGCGCGTTGCCGAAACTCATTCGAGCTTGCGGCTGCAAGTTTTTTATCTCGCCTGGGAAAATATCGGAGAGAATCCGGCGCAAATCGAAAGCATCGTCGGCGATTCGCCGCAAGTGCGCGCCGCGCTCGCGCCGTTTTATGCCGGAAAAGACAAGCCCGAAGACGCGGTTCGCGTCTGGCGAAGTCTGACGCCGGAACAAAAAGAAGAATTTAGACTCGACGGCGAATCGGCGTCGCGGACGCTTTACGAAAAACAAAATTTTCGCGCGGCGCTCGATATGCTGCGCGAATTGGGAGTCGAAGCGCCGGAAGTCGGGCAGATTCAAAATCCGTCGTTTGAAGGCGAAATCACCAATTCGCCGGACAATTTCGTCGGCTGGCGCGTGCAGAGATTAAAAGGCGTTGACGCGGCGCTCGACGCCGGGCAGCGGAAAGAAGGAAAGCGCAGCCTGCGTTTGACCTTCAGCGGATTTACCGCGCCGACGCTGCAAGCCGCCACGCAATACGCCGGAGTCGAATCCGGCGCTCGTTACCGTCTGACTTTCTGGGTGAAAACCTCTGAAATGAAAAGCGCCGGACCGCCGTTTTTGGAAGTCGTTGACGCGCGCACGACAAAAGCTCTCGGCGCGAGCCAGACTTTTACCGGCGATACGGGAGCGGATTGGCGCATGCAGACAGTCGAATTTAACGTGCCGTCGGATGTCGAAGCGATTTTGATTCGCACCGTCCGCCAGTTTTGCGGCGAAAATTGCCCGATTGTGGGCATCGTTTGGTATGACGATTTCAAACTCGAACGTCTTGGAAAAACCGGAAAGTAAAACGCGCAGAAAACGCCCGGTTTCTTTGGATGAACCGCGCGCCACAATCGCCGGACGCATTGCGTTTGCAACAATCGCGGCGGCGATTTGTCTGACCACGCTCGTTTACGGAACGGTTCATACGCCGGTTATCGCTCTGTTTTGGGCGAGCGCGGCGCTGCTGGTCGTGCTCTGGGCGGCGGATGCCTGGAGCGGCGGAGCGATTCGGCTTAATCGAAGCTGGACGCAAATTCCTTTATTATTGGCTGCCGTTTACGGCATCGTGCAGATTTTGCCGTTCGGCGCAACCGATGCGGGAGGCGTTTCCGGCATTTCGCGCACAATTTCGCTCGATCCGTATGCGACTTTGGTCACTGTGGTGCAATTTCTGGCGCTGCTCATTTATCTCGCCGCGACGCTCGTTTTCATTGACACGCCGAAACGCCTTAAAACGATTGTTTATTTCATCTCGATTTTCGGTTTCGTTTACGCATTTTTCGCCATCATTCAAAATCTGCTCGATCCGGGCAGAATTTACGGCATTTACGAGCGCCCGTTCGTCCAGCCATTCGGCTCGTTCGTTAATAAACACAATTTTGCGGCTTTCGTCGAAATGTCAATCGCGCTGCCGCTCGGTTTGCTGTTTTCCGGCGCAATCAAAAAAGACAAACGGCTGCTTTTCATAACCGCTATCGGCGTCCAGGGCGTCGCGCTCGTAATGAGCGGTTCGCGCGGCGGACTTGTCGCGCTGCTCGCCGAAATATTTTTCATCGTCGTCATCAGCCGAAGAACTCAAACGACCGAACAGATTGTTTTGAAAATCGCTCTCGCCGCCGTTCTCGTCGGCACAATCATCGGCGGCACGATTTTAATCGGCGGAGATTCGACGCTTACGAGAATTGCCGAAACAGCCCTTTCCAAAGACCCGACTTCGAGCCGCACGCAAATCTGGGCGACGACTTGGGAAGTCATCAAACAAAATCCGGTTTTCGGCGCCGGTTGGGGCGCGTTCGGAGCCGCGTACACACAGTTTGACCCGATGAACGGGCGCGAGCGAGTCGAGCAGGCGCACAACGATTATTTGCAGCTTTTGGCTGATGCCGGAATCTTCGGTTTGCTGATCGGCGCGTTTTTCGTTTTCGTTTTGGCGCGCGAAGGCTGGCGAAGACTCGAATCAAAAGACGATTTCCGGCGCGGCGTCGCAGTCGGCGCGCTCGCCGCCTGTTTTGCAATTCTGGTTCACAGCCTCTTCGATTTCGTGCTGCACACGACGGCAATTTCATTGCTTTTTCTGGTAATGACGGCTCTGGCGGTTTTAAACGGGCGCGTCGAATCCGAAGAAGCGCAGGAACGCAGCAACCGCCGCTCAAAACCCGCCAGCGTGACTTCGATTGAAGAGAAAAGAAAAACTTTACAGTCAACAGCTAACGGGCAACCGTCAACAGAAACTGATTGACGGATTGTTGACTGCTAACTGAAATGAATCACTCATTTTTGCTTGAACAAACCGAGAAATCAGAGCTTTTCCAACTTCTCGAAATCGAACTCGTCGAAGCTGCAAAAGAGCGCGTTGTTTTGAAAATGCCCGTCACGCCGCGCGTGCATCAATACGTCGGCATTATGAACGGCGGCATCTCGCTGCTGCTGGCGGAATCAGCGGCGTCAATCGGCGCGGTTATAAACATCGATTTGACGAAACAAACCGCCGTCGGAATCGAAATCAACGCCAATCATTTGCGCTCTGTCAGCAAAGGCAGCATTACAGCAGCCGCGACGCCGATTTATCACGGACGCACCTTGAGCATCTGGCAAGTCGAAATCCGAAACGACCGCGACAAATTAATCTGCATCTCTCGATGTACGCTTGCGTTGAAAACAGGTGCTGCCGTTCCGCAAAATTAAACCTAAGTTTTTCAATCTGAAAGTTTTTGTTATAATTCGGTTTCGTGATTTAAAAAATACGAAAAAAATACAATGCCGCCGATTGCTTTTGCTGATTGCGGCATAATTTTTTATGACAGCAGAACAAATTGTCGGGTTTAACAGCTTGCCGCAGACGATTCCGCATTTTTGTCTCGCGGCTTTTGAACGGTTTAACAAGCCGAATGCGCTCAGTCACAAAATCAAAGACCAATGGGTGAATTTGGCTGCCGCCGAAATTATCGAGCGCGTGCGTAACGTCGCGCTTGGGCTTTACGAAATGGGCGTGCGGGCGGGCGACCGGGTAGCGATTATTTCGGAAAATCGTCCCGAATGGTCAATTACGGATATTGCAATTTTATCTTTGCGCGCCGTCAATGTGCCGATTTACACTACGCAAGCCGCCGAGCAAGTGCGTTATATTCTGGAAGATTCGGGCGCAAAAGTTTTGTTTGTGTCGGGCAAGAAGATTTTTCAGCACGCCGAACCGGGCATCGAAGGCGTTGAATCAATCGAAAAGCTCGTGTTTTTCGACGCGCATGATGTTCCGGCAGATTACGGCAACGCAATCGCGCTTGAATCTTTAGAAAAAAGCGGCGCGGAAAGCGCGGCAAAAGACCGAGAAACTTTCGACCGGCTTTTACAGGAAGTCAAAGCCGATGATTTGGCAACGATTATTTACACATCCGGCACGACGGGCGAGCCGAAAGGCGTGATGCTCGCGCACGAAAGTTTTACCTCTAACGTTTTAGCCGTCACACGCGGTTTGCCGATTTATTCGAGCGACAGCTCGCTGTCCGTTTTGCCGCTCTCGCATATTTTCGAGCGGTGCGTTTTTTACGTTCTCGCCTGCAACGGCGTGGCGATTCATTATTCGGCGAGCTTTGAACATCTCGCCGAACATCTCGCCGAAGTTCGACCGACGATTATGACCGCCGTTCCCAGACTTTTTGAGAAGGTTTATCACAAAATCGTCCGCAAAGGGATGAGCGCGGGCGGCTGGAAAACAAAGCTCTTCGAGTGGTCGCTCGATGTCGGGCAGCTATATTGGCAAGCGAAAGAATCCGGCGAAGCGGTTTCGCCGGTTCTCGGAATTAAACAAGCCGTTGCGTCCAAATTGGTTTTTTCCAAATGGCGCGCGGGCGTCGGCGGCAATCTGCGGTTTTTTGTTTCGGGCGGTGCGCCTCTCTCGAAAAAATTATCAAATGCTTTCTGGGCTGCCGGCATTC
The DNA here is from genome assembly GCA_036388995.1 of Pyrinomonadaceae bacterium. Lineage (GTDB taxonomy): Bacteria > Acidobacteriota > Blastocatellia > Pyrinomonadales > Pyrinomonadaceae > JALZCH01. The sequence goes on from DASVQU010000192.1 coordinate 25,434, forward strand.
CGATTTTGCAAGGTTACGGCACGACAGAATCTTGTATAGTCTCAGCAAACCTTCCCGAAAATTCCAGAGTCGGCTCAATCGGCATTCCGCTCGAAGGAGTCGAAATCAAAATTGCCGAAGAAGACGGCGAAATTCTGGTACGCGGAAAAAACGTGATGCGCGGTTATTTCAACAAACCGCAGGAAACCGCCGATGTTTTTACCGCCGACGGTTTTTATAAAACCGGCGATGTCGGTCGTTTTGATCCGAAAAGCGGGCATTATTTTTTGACCGACCGCAAAAAAGATTTGTTCAAGCTCTCAAACGGCAAATACATCGCGCCGCAGCAGCTTGAGAGTCTGGTCAAGCAATCCGGGCTTGTTTCGCAAGCGGTTGTCGTCGGCGCAAATCGCAAACAAGTCGCCGCGCTCATCGTGCCTGAATTTGAAGCGTTAAAAGCTGCTTTGGCGGAAAAGGGAATTGATGTCGCCGGAAAATCGCGCGAGGAAATCTGCAAAGACGAAAAAGTCGTCAAACTCGTTCAGCGCGAAATCAGCGAGATGACGGCGGAGCTTACCGATTATGAGCGCGTCAAAAAAGTCGCTCTTTTGCCGCGCGAATTTTCCATTGATAAAGGCGAAATGACACCGACTTTGAAAATCAAACGCGGCGTGATTGATGAAAACTACCGACAATTGATTGACCAGCTTGCCGGCGGAACTGCTGATTAAAAAAAGTAAAAAGTAAAAAGTAAAAAGGCAAAACTAATTCGAATTAGTTTTGCCTTTTTA
>DASVQU010000193.1:0-8673 GCA_036388995.1 Pyrinomonadaceae bacterium
CGGACCCTGGCAGTTCGCAAACTTGAAAACGGATTTACAAACAGCGGCGTTTCCTGGTCTCCTGACGGAAAATTACTTTCGGCAACCGTTTTTCAACGTGAAAACAATCAGGCGTTGGTTCAGGTCGCGGTTGTCAATGCCGAAAGCGGTGAGCAAAGAACGGTTTCACAAGAAAATTGGATTTCGGCAGGTCAAACCGTCTGGCTCAAGGACGGCAGCGGAATTCTCGCAGTAGCTCACGGGGCAAAATCGCCCAGCTTAGACGACGAGCTTTGGGTTGTTTCGTACCCGGACGGCAAAGCCCGGTTCATAACCAACGGCATCAACGGAAGTTACGGAATCAGTTTGAACAATGAAGCGAATTCGCTCGTCGCCGTAAAATCCAGCAAATTCGCCTGTTTCCTTACGGCTCCCGTCGATAATTTAAGGAAAAATACGCACGTTCTAACAACCATTTCGGACGAATGCCCGCTGCCTTTCGGCGCTGATTGGACAAACGACGGACGGATTGTCTATTCCGCCACCCAGGACGGCAACGCCGACATTTTCACCATCAGTGAGGACGGGGGCGAGCGAAAACAACTGACTTCGGACGCCAGCGCTGAAATCTCTCCGAAACTTTCGGCTGACGGGCGCTTTTTGATATTTATGTCGAATCGCACAGGGCATATGGACGTTTGGCGAGCTGACGCGAATGGAACGAACACAAAGCAGTTGACAACAAACGGAAATGTTAAAGACTCGATAATTTCGCCGGATGGCGAAACGGTTTTTTACCTTGTTCAGGATTCCGAAAGTATGGTTGAAACACTATGGCGAGTTTCGATTAACGGCGAAAAGCCTATAAAACTAACAAACCGTGCGACTCGCTCTCCGCGCATTTCGCCCGACGGGAAAACGATTGCCTGTTATATTTCAAATCCTGAAACGAATATGATGATGCTCGCCCTTGTTTCAGCCGAAACGGGCGAAGTCTTAAAGTATCCAGCCACTCCGCAAAATGATGATATTCCTTTTCTGGATTGGTCAAAAGACGGTGGGAATTTGTTTGTTGTGCTACAGCGGGGAAAGCCTTTTAGTCTTTGGAAACTTCCTTTAAACGGCAGCCAGCCCGAACAATTACGCGAATGGGAAAACGATGCAATTTTTCGACTCGCTATTTCCAGAAACGGTGAACGAGTTTTTTATGAAGTAGGAAACCAATTAAATAGCGTTGTGCAATTTCAAAGCTTGGATTCGCTGCCGTAAATTGGCTGCAAAACAATGAAAATGAAATTAGAATCGTCATAGAACTTAAATCTCATTGGAAACTGCCCGTATAGGGGGTTGGATTTATAAAAACCAAATCCATATCGCACGCGGTTTTGCAGGATAAAACACTCGTGTGCGGTCGTGTATAGTTTGGAGTCCGGCATTTTATTAGGAACTGAAAAATCAGCATTCAAAACTCCTGAAATTACGGGACTTCCTGGGGGTAATAAGAGGTGTCAGAAAACTATAGTTTTCTGACACCTCTTCCAGTCAATTGAATGGAGCAAAGTTCAAACTCTTTTACAAGAGTTTGTCCGGCGTGATTGGCAGATCCCTGATACGTTTACCGGTCGCGTGAAAGACCGCGTTGGCAATCGCTGCCGGAATGCCGACCATACTGAGTTCGCCCATTCCTTTGATACCAAGCGGATTGACGATTTTATCGTCCTCTTCGACGAACATCGTTTCGACATCCAGAACGTCGGCATTAACGGGGACGTGATAATGCTGCAAATTCGGGTTCATGATGCGTCCGAATCGGTGGTCGATTTCGGTTGCTTCCTGAAGCGCCATCCCGATTCCCCAGACAATGCCGCCGATCTCCTGACTGTGCGATGTTTTCGGGTTCATAATCTTGCCGCAAGCAGTCACTTCAATCGCGCGCGTGACACGAACAAATCCGGTATTTAGATCAACTTTTACCTCTACGAATTGAGCGCCGTGAGCGCCGGTTGCGTATTTTTCTCTTTCCGGTGAAGGTTTGGCTTCGTGAATGTCAACCAGTTCAACCAGATTATTTCGCCGCATTAACTCGGAAATATTTACTGATTGCGACGAATTGTTTTTGATTTGCAGTTTCCCGTCGAGCATCTCCAAGTCTTCAAGTTTAGCCGTCCTAAGAGGCGAAGCCGAATCTTTATTAGCCAATTCCAGAAGCTTCCGTTTGATGTTGTTTGCCGATTCGTAAATTGCTGAACCGACGCTCGCTGTGGTAAATGAGCCTCCCTGCACCGGGGCACGCGGGAATTTCGTGTCGCCAAGCTCAAACTTCACCCGTTCAACTGACAAACCCAGATACTCAGCAGCGATCAACGTCATCACCGTGTAAGTTCCCGGTCCGATGTCAGCCGTCGCGCTCGCGACATGCGCCGTGCCGTCGGATTTTAAGGCAATTCTCACCGAAGCCGGCTGCTGAAATGCGCCCCAGACTCCGGTCGCCATCCCCCAACCAACGAAAAGTCTGCCGTCACGCATTGAACGAGGTTCAGGATTGCGTTTCGACCAGCCGAACTTTTCCGCACCGAGACGATAGCACTCTCTAAGCGCCTTGCTCGAATATGGTTTCCCGTTATCGGGATTTACTTCGGTGTAATTTATCAGCCGCAGCTCTAACGGGTCGATTTTGAGCGCGTAAGCCAACTCGTCCATCGCGCATTCGAGCGCGAACATGCCGGAAACTGCGCCCGGCGCGCGCACCGGGGCAGGAGTAGAAAGATCGGTTCTCACGAGTTGCTGTGATGTCTGTGCATTTGGGCAGGCATAAATCGTGCGCGTGTAATTCGTTGTATTTTCAAGCCAATCTTCGAAAGTCGAGGAGTTATTCCTTGAGTCGTGAATCAGTGCCGTAAGTTTCCCGTTTTTCTCCGCACCGAGCGAAATCTTCTGCCAAGTGTCCGAGCGATAGCCGTGTCCGGTATACATTTGCTGCCTGGTATAAATTACCTTCACGGGGCGCTTTATTACGCGCGCCGCCATCGCCGTCAGTGCCGGGTAATAATTCGGTCTTAGGGACGAGCCGAATGCGCCGCCGACAAAGGGCGAAATAACCGAGACGTTTTCTTCGGGTATGTTAAAGCTCGTCGCTAAATGCCGGCGGACGACATAGACGCCCTGCGTTTTATCGAAAATCGTCAGCTTATCGTTTTCCCAAAAGGCGATAGCGCCGTGCGGCTCCATCGGGTTGTGATGCTCAATCGGAATCGTGTATTCAGCTTCAATTTTGACGGGTGCGGATTTGAAAGCTTCCGCTGGAGTGCCGCGCGGCTTAGCGGCACGTTCTGGATTCGGCACTAATGCTTTATCCAGCGAGCTGGCGAGTTGCGTTACCTGCTTTTCCGGCGTATAAGTCGCCCTCACAAGACGCGCAGCATGACGCGCCTGCTCGAATGTTTCAGCCAGCACCAGCGCAATGGGCTGCATATTGAAGAAAATCTGATCAGATTGCAGCGCGCGGAAAGATTTATCACGCACATTCGTGTTAATCTCCGGCTTGAGTTCGGTAGAAGCGGGCGGTGCGGGCTTCGGATAATTTTCGTGAGTGAGGATCTGAATCACGCCCGGCGCGCGGCTCGCTTCGGTAGTGTCGATTGATTTGATCGCGCCTTTAGCAATCGTGCTTGTGACGATAAAGCCGTAAGCGAGATTCGGAACCTTAAATTCGGCTGCGTATTTCGCTTTTCCGGTGACTTTCGCGACGCCGTCAACCCGGCTCATTTCTTTTCCGATGTATTTTGCCATTTCTTTTAACTCTCCCTGCTAACGCCGCCCGTCATCGCTCGCTGCAAAGCGAGAACAATGGCACGTTTTCCGAGTTCGACTTTGTAACGGTTATGTTCGAGCGGTTTCGCATCCTTGAGAGCCGCTTCGGCGGCAGCACGAAATGTTTCTTCCGTTGCCGGTTTTCCGGCTAATGCTTTTTCCGCTTCCAATGAACGCCAAGGCTTATGCGCAACGCTTCCCAGGACAATGCGTGCTTGCCGGATGCTGTTTCCGTTCATCTCTAAAGCAGCCGCTACGGAAACAAGCGCAAACGCATAAGAAGCGCGATCACGAACCTTCAAATAATAAGATTTATTGGCGAAATTATTCTTCGGCAATTCGATGGCGACGATAAGCTCTCCATGCTCAAGATTGTTGTCTTTCTGGGGGGTGTCGCCCGGCAGACGGTGAAACTCTTGAATCGGAATTGTTCTTTCCCGCCCGTTTGCGCCGCGCACCTTGGCAGCCGCGTCAAGCGCATAAAGCGCATTCGCCATATCGCCCGGATAAGTCGCCACGCATTTGTCGCTGTAGCCGAAAATCGCGTGGATGCGATTGAGTCCCTCTAATGCTCCACAACCGGAGCCAGGCTCGCGTTTGTTGCAGGGCATTGCAATATCATAGAAATACTGGCAACGAGTACGCTGCATCAGATTTCCGCCGTTGGTCGCCATATTGCGAAGCTGCCCGGAGGCTCCGGCTAAGATCGCCATTGAAAGCAGCGGATAATTTTGCCGGACGAGCGGATGATTAGCCGTGTCGCCGTTTTTGGCTAAAGCACCGATAGAAATTCCATTCGTGGTTGTTCTGATCTGCCCCAGATTTAGACGCGTGATGTCGACGAGTTCGTTTGGACGCTCGACGTATTCTTTCATCAAATCGATCAGATTCGTCCCGCCCGCCAGAAATTTGGCAGATTGGTTTGCGGAAACCGCCTTAACGGCGCCCGCCGGGTCGGTCGGACTCGAATATTTAAACGATTTCATCAGTTTTATCCTCCTTGTTCATCACTGCGGCGATTTCATCATCGGTTGCGAAATGCCACGTCTGCGCCGTTTCACGTCCCGATTGAACTTCTCTTATTGCCGCGACAATACCCGGATATGCGCCGCAGCGGCAAATATTACCGCTCATGCGTTCTCTGATTTCTTCATCTGTTAATTTTATATTCCGCGCACTAGAGCGCAGGTTTTGGGTAACGTGACTAGCGTCGCCGTTTTTAGCTTCCTGCAACAGCGCGACTGCCGAACATAGCTGTCCGGGTGTGCAATAACCACACTGGAAACCGTCGTGTTTGATAAACGCCGCCTGCATCGGGTGAAGCTCGTCGCCTTTCGCCAATCCTTCAACGGTCGTCACGCTTTTGCCTTCGCATTGTGCCGTCAAAGTAAGGCATGAAAGAACGCGCCGTCCGTCTACAATTACGGTACAAGCGCCGCACTGCCCTTGATCGCAGCCTTTTTTCGTGCCCGTTAAATCAAGCCTTTCGCGGAGCGAATCGAGCAGCGTCATTCGAGAATCGACTTCCAAACTTTGCGCCGCTCCGTTGATTTTCAATGAAACTTTGACAGCGTTCTCCAGCCCCGCGTTCTGAGCGAACACCGCATCGGGGGAGGATTGAAGCGCGGCAAGAGCTTTTTCTTTTGCAAGCAATTGAAGCGCGAAAATACCAAGCCCGCCGCTGATGCCCCGACCTAAAAACTGACGCCGCGACTCTCCGAACAGACCGAGCTGGTCGAGCAGTTTTTCTTCGTCCGCGCTGATTTCCGATGAATCATCAGCGTTTATTTCAAAATCTTCCCCTAATCGTTTATCGTCCATAATCCTCCCTGCAAAGCCCTTCAATAAATCCGCTTTAAACTTTAGTGTAAACCTGCCGTGAACCAATTAAAAGGTTTTGACGGCTCAAGAAAAGAGAAGCAGCTTAATCCAAGCCCTTCTCCTTAAGAAATTTGGACATCAAATCGGCTACTTCGACATTATTCAGGTCCGACATCGGAAAATGCGTGTTGCCGCGAATGCCTATTTGCGGCAGATGCACAATAGTAACGTCGCCGCCTCGCTTATTAATCGTATCACGCCACCGCTTCGCCACTTCGTAAAAAATGCGCCATTGCTCCTGACCCAGATTCGTGCTCGGCTTCTCTAGGATGTTGTCGCCGTAATAAATGACGATGGGAATTTTTGTGAACTTCATGAATTCCGATTAATACTCCGTTTGTCTTTAAACTAAAAATCTCTTTTTTGACCGAAAGTGAAACTGAGTCATAACTGACACATTCTAACTTTGGTCAGCACCATTTTAAATATTTTATTTTTCCAATGTATTTTGCAGTCAAATATTAAGATCCACAGTTTGACTATTATTACTTCTTCATTTATGGTATGACTGATTTTGAATCTGGGTCATCTCACGACATAATGCGAGACGTTGCTATACGCCAAGACATAAAAGATTTGATACTGGACGCTGCCGACCGGCTTTTAAATCAATTCGGTTATAAGAAAATGACGATGGACAGTCTTGCCCAAGAGGTTGGAATCGCTAAGGGCAGTCTTTATCTACATTTTCCGAGTAAAGAGGAGTTGGTTCTTGCTCATATTGACCGGATCGTTTACCGGTTGCTGGTTAATCTGCAAATGACCGCACATGGAGATGGTTCGGCTACGGAACGTTTGCGAGAAATGCTTTTAACACGAGTGCTTTTCCGTTTCGACAACGTGCAGCACTATACGGAAAGTTTAAGCGATCTGCTTGCAGATATTAGGTCTTCTTTATTGCAGCGCCGTGAAAAGCATTTTGCTCTCGAAGCAGAGGTGTTTTCCCGTGTTTTAGAAGAAGGCAGAAAAGACGGCTCTTTTGACGCGGAAGAAATCGAGTCAACGACAAACGCGATTCTGCTTGCCACAAACTCCTTATTGCCATACAGCCTGAGCGCGAACGAACTCGGCAAACGAAAAGAACTTGAAAAGAAAATTTCAAAAATAGCCGATTTGATTCTGATCGGCTTGATAAAACGAAGCTGACAGAAAGTTTTGACCGAAAACACAGGTAAAAGGAAAGACTACATCCGAAAGTGAAACGAAGACAAAACGAACAAATTAAGCAAAACGTTGAAAAACTTTTCAAAGCTACTAAAAAACTAAACCAAAAGGAGAATTAAGAAATGAAACGCAAATTATTGATTGGAATCATCGCCGTCACGGTTTTCGCTTTCGGCGTCGGAATTGTCGCCGCCAAAGCCGATTTCAACGGCGTCTGGACGCTCGACGCAGGCAAAAGCGAAGGGATGCCGCCGGGATTAATGCAAACCATGACCGTCACGCAAAAGGGTGATCGTGTTGAGATAGAAACAAAGTCCAAAGCCGGAGAGGGTCAAGAGCGCGTTGGCAAAGACGCCTACGTCCTGGACGGCAAAGAAACCGATTTTACAGCGCCGGTTCCGCCAGGCGCCGCGAAAAAAGCGAAAAGAACGTCGAAGTGGACTGACGACGGAAATGGTTTTGATGTGACCGAAGAAGCCGTCGTGAACGCGCCTGACGGCGGCGGAGAAGCCACAATTCGAGCCAAACGCAGTTGGAGGCTTTCTGCGGACGGAAAAACCCTGACTATCGAAATGGAAGTGCAAAATCCGAACGGCACGAATAAATCCAAGCGCGTTTTCGTCAAAAAATAAAACGGCGAAGGGGCTGCCAATGATACGACGCCCGGTCATTTTCAAGGCAGCCCCTGTTAACCAGTATATTTTTGTCTGTCTATTTAGTCTTTACACTAAATTTTACTGTCAACTTTTTAGTAATTGCTTAAGCCACACCCGCATTGTTGTACTTTGCATCGAGCATAGCAAAGCAACATAGTTCAACAATTATTGAGAGGAAAAACAAAAACTATGTTACCGATGAAATATTGCCTCCAACAATTCTATCATTTGTCTTTAATCGTCATAATCAGCGTCATAATCAGCGTCGCTTTCGCTTTGCCGACGTTTGCGCAAACCGGCATTCCGGTCGCTTCCATGAGCCAGTGCGATGCGCAAATGCAAACATTTCTAACCAATTATCAGATTCCCGGCGCGACATTCGCCATTACCAAAAACGGCAAGCTCGTTTACATGCGTGCTTTTGGAACTGCTAATCAAGCCGGAACCGAGATGACACAGCCTTATCATATGTTTCGCATCGCCAGCGTTTCCAAACAGATTACTTCCGTTGCCATTATGAAACTGATCGAAAACGGGCAGTTAAACTTAAGCGATAAAGTTTTCGGTCCGGGCGGGATTCTTAATGCGGATCCTTATTTCGCCAATGCGAACGTCACTGATTCGCGCGTTTATAACATCACGATTCAAAACTTGCTCGAGCACTCGGCTGGTTGGAATCGGGATGTGCCGATGTCGCCGAGTCCTTTGCCCCCTTATCCTTGGAGCTATGGAGGCAGCGATCCGATTGATTTTCCGCTTCACGTTACACAAACTTTGGGAGAGGCAAATCCGGTGTCGCGACGCGCCCTGATTAAATTTTCAATTCAGAAAGGATTGAATTTTGCTCCGGGCACTGCTCAAAACTATTCAAACGTCGGTTATCTGGTTCTGGGCGAAGTAATCGAAAAGAAAACGGGATTGAGTTACGAGAATTACGTCAAACAAAACATCCTGGCACCGCTCGGTATTTACGACATTCGTTTAGGAAAAAACCTGCTTGAGGATAAGCAGGAACGAGAAGGCGAATACAACAGCCCTTTTACGACGCTTTCAGCTTTTGGAACGGGACAACTTCTTCCCTGGCAATACGGCGGCACAAATTTTGAAGCGATGGACGCCCACGGCGGCTGGATCGCGACCGCCCGTGATTTGGTCAGATTCTTAACGGCGGTCGATGGTTTTC
>DASVQU010000194.1:0-56049 GCA_036388995.1 Pyrinomonadaceae bacterium
GTTAATTAACCGCCCTGATTTTTACCTTACGTATAGTTTATTAAGGCTTTTCTAATTCCGCGTCAGCTTGGTGCAAACTAACCTATGGCGTCCAGCTACCGTTTACTTCGCCGACGATAACTGCACTGTAGTTATCGTTTGAAACCATAATGTTCAAAGGCTGATACGGACGAGAAACCGGATCAAACTTCCAATTACCAACCTGTCCGGTATTGGCATTTGGCGCGCCCGTAGCTATATAACGCAGAATCAGCGTTGCATCAAACGGAGAGATGTTTCCATCGCCGTTTGCGTCTGCCGCTAATATTTGATTCGGATTCAAAACATTCGGTCCTTGTCCGTTTGCCGCTATATGTTTCAAAATCAGAGTCGCATCAACCGGAGAAATGCCGTTGACATTTCCTGATTTTGTCGGAGTTACGGTGTATTCTCCGTTTGCCGTTAGATTTTCCAGCGAATAAATGCCTAAAACATTCGTAGTCGCCGAAACAGACGGCGCTCCCGTCACGGCGAATGAAACGTTGGAAACGACTTTCGGCGTTTGACCCGCCGGTGTCGTGCCGTAAGTGACTGCGCCGGAAATGTTATAAAAGGGACTCGTCAAGCTAACCGTGTACGCTCCGGTTATTTCGGAAGAGAATGAACTGGCAGCAATGATATAGTTGCCGGTTGTCGGTAAGGTGAAGCTGCCGGTTGCCGGAATCCGCGAATTGCTGGAACCTGCAACCGCATTGTTGTTCTCTGAAATCACTTGCCCGCTCGACGAATTTAACAAATACAAGTATGTGTCAAAAGCCGCTGAATCCAGGGTGACGGCAATTTGCTGCCCGGCAATTCCATTAAAGCTGTAGCGGTCGCGGCGTTTTCCGGAAACCAGGCAGTCTCCGCCGTCTAGCGTACCGTTAATCGTTTGACCAAACTCGATTGGAGAGGGTGCGGCGCACGAATCGGGCGCCGGATTACCGACTGCGTGATCAAGTCGAATGCGGTTTTTCGTGATGCTGTTTCTGGTGTCCGTTACCGGCAAACCGGTTGACACCAATCTGTCCAACGTCTGCTGGACGGTGTCGTTCGGATATTTGCTTCTGACGACTGCCCAGGCTCCGGCAACGTGCGGCGTCGCCATCGAAGTGCCGTTCGCGCTTCCGTATCCGCCGCCGGGAACTGCCGAAGTAATTGTTTGACCGGGAGCCAAAATGCTCAAAAACGATGCGCTGTTTGAAAAGCTTGAAACCGTGTCAGCCGTTCCCACACTGCCATCCTGCGTAGAACCGACGCTGATTGCCGTCGAGATACACGCCGGTGCGCCCATTGAGCCGGTAAAACCATCGTTACCGGAAGCAATGATCGTAGCGATGTTCGCCGAACGCAAATTATCAATCGCAGCCTTCCGCGCCGATTGTGCCGCATCGCAGTTTGCAGTGTATTGACCGCCACCGAGACTCATATTGACTGCATCAATCGTATAGGTATTTCTCAAAGCATAAACTCGTTCAAGAGCTTTGATTTGGTCCGAGTTGTAAGTCCGCACGCATTGCGAAGCGCTGTTGCAGGCAGCCGGAGTGAAAAGTGAAAAAACTTGAATTGCAATTATATTGGCATCTTTGGCTACGCCGAAAATATTTGAAGCCGAGTTGTTCCCGGCGACCGTTCCGGCAACGTGTGTTCCGTGAAAACATCCGGAAACAGAAGTGCTGCAATTCAACCCGGAGTTTGAAGCGGTTGATTCCGTTACGCCGCCCGGACACAAACTTGTAGCTGTTCCCGTCACATTGCTCGAATAGCAGGCTTCGGAAACGACTCTGCCGCCAAAAAAGGCGTGATTTTTGTCCACGCCCGTATCAAGCACGGCGATGGTTCGTCCCGCTCCGGTGTATCCGGACGACCAGGCGTTCGGCGCGCCGATTAAAGGGATACTTTGCTGCATTGTCGCATCCGCCAGCTCGTCTTCTTCCAGACTGTTTACTTCGGCTAGTTGTTTTATTCGCCCTAACGCAATCGAATCAACTTCCATAGCCATAAACGGAATAAAGTCGAACTGTTTAACCGATTCGGCTCGGTAGCCTTTGATTTTTTCAATAAGATTGTTTTGAACTTCCGCAATCGCGTCGCGCTGCGCTTCGCGTTTCGAATCGTCGGCTAAATAACCTTCGGGGCTGTAATTCGTTCGCAACCCGATGATAACGCGCACTGTGCCCGAATCTTCGGCTTTTGCGATTAAATCATCGAATTTGGTTTTTAAATGTAAGTCTTGAGCCGGAGCCTGCTTTTTCGAGACTTCCGCAGGTTTGACAGTTTCCGACTGCGCTTTGCTGTTGTCAAAAAACATATTCGACAAAAGCAGCAATGCCGCCGCAATTGATAAAAAAGCGCCCGCTAAAGGCATTCGTTTCATTTTGGTTTTCTCCTTGTTGAATCCCGGCTGGATTTTGTGAATGAATTTCAAGTTGTAAACTTGAATTTTTAATTAATGGTAGGTGATGAGGTTCTAATTTCTGTTTGTCTTTGGCGAAATTAGGCTTTCGCTTGTTTACGCAGATACCTTCGAAAAAGATTTACAAAAATTTGGATTGCAATCAGACTTCTAATTTCAAATTGTTTTACGGAATGGAAATATTAGCTTTAAATAAAAATATCCGTTTGAAATTTATGGAAACTGCTATTGAAGATAAATTGGCAAAATGGAGATGTTGAGAAATTTCAATCGGATCAGATTGAAATTCTGATTATTTTTTTTAACATAAAATAGAGAGGAAGATCAAATGCAAACTTCGGTAAAAGCGAAGCAGAGTCGAATGATTTTTTTTTCAAAAAATTTTGCAGTTTATCGCCGAGGCTGTTACATTAGTCTTTACCAGAAAACCGATTTTGAAGCGGAGGTAGTTTATGAGCGGTTACGATCTTGATACATTTTTCCCTTTGAAAGGAACTTGTTTTCACTGCGGACGCGATTTGCGTCATAAAACTCTCGATGCAATTACAGAACGTTTCGCAGCGGGCGAAGCGGTTTCGTCTCTAGCTGTAGAATTTAAAGTTCCGGCGCAAGCCATCGAGCTTGTCATCGGACGCAATATGGGCGCACCGCTTGGGAAAGGTCTGGCGCTCGCGCCAAAAGCCAAATCCGTTTCAGCATAAATTTATTTGTTAATTCAAGCTAAAAGAGCAGTCCCATCGGGCTGCTCTTTTTTGTTATTTTTTTCCCGCGTAATTTTGTAATCAGCGATTTCTTCCCAATTGCTCGTGACTTGAAACCCATTCGTCGGCGATAACGGCGGTTCCCAGGGAAAGCTCGCCGCAAAGAACGGTCGCGGCGACAATTTCGGCAAATTTTCGCACGCGGTCTTTACCGTAACAACCCAACAACTCCAAACATTCGCGCTGCGTCGGCAAGCCGGTTCCGCCGCCGTAAGTCGCCACGATTAAAGACGGAATCGTAATCGAAAAATAATAATCGCCGTTATTCGTAATTTCTGCGTAAACCGCCGCTGCCGAAGATTCGGCGACGTTTGCAGCATCCTGCCCGCAAGCGATAAACATTGCCGTAATACCATTCGCCGAATGCGCCCCGTTGTTATTCACACCCGCGAGATAACCGCCGAGCTGCGATGCGAGACGCGCAGCAAAAATCTGTTCGACCGAAACGCGCATAATTTCTTTTAATTTCGCAGCCGGAATAGTTGCTTCCGCTATAACTTTTTTGCCGCGCGTGTGAAGCGTATTGACCCAGGAAGCTTTCTTGTCGGTTGCTAAACTGCCTTCGAGTTGATAGCGTTCGATTCCCTCGTAAACCGTCTGAATCCAATCGCAAGCGGCTTTTGTCGCTCTGCCGACCATATTTTGTCCCGCTGCGTCGCCCGTTGTGAAATTAAATCGCAGATACAAAAACCGGCTCGCCGGAAATTGCTGAATGTCGCGCAGCTTGCCGACGCTCGTCGTCATTTCTGATCTGGCTTTGATTTCGGTAAAATTTTCTTTTACCCAAATGCCGAACCGCGCGGCTTCGCGCGCCGAAGGAAAAACGAAAACCGGCGCGCGCTGCATCGCGTCGTCAACAACAGTCGTCGTCACGCCGCCGGATTCACGAATCAGTTTCATTCCGCGATTGTAGCTTGCAACGAGAGTTCCTTCGGTCGTTGCGAGCGGCACGAAAAAATCACCTCTTGCGTGTTCACCGTTGACGAGAAGCGGTCCCGCCAATCCAATCGGAATTTGCGCCGCGCCGATAAAATTTTCGATATTGCCGGGCAAAACCGATGTATCAAACGAAAATTGTCCGACGTGATCAAGCTCGACGCCGGTTTGTTCCTGAGCAAAACGGCGACGTTTGGCAGCGGCTTCCTGTGTGTAATCGTTTTCTTTATTACGCGGTATTTTGGCGGTCATAAATAAAAGGTCAGTACCGGGAGCGGTAGCGACCGGGTAATTTACGGACAAAACCCGGTCGCTACCGCTCCCGGTACTGACTTGTATGCTCAGCCAATTTTCTTGTTAAAATTATCGCTCATCCAATTTTGTAGTTTTTCGACATCGCTTTTCACCGTGCGCGAAGCAGCGAATAAAACGAGCGTTAGAAGAGCGCTCAAAACCGGAACGACGTACATTGCCGAACGCAAGCCTGCGCCGCGAAACGGTTCGAGCGATTGCGCCGTAAACGCGGAAACGCCCGCCGCAACCGCCGCTTGCTGCGTAAAATAATCGCTGATCAAACCGATGATGTAAGGTCCGAACGATGCGCCGAGCAAATACATCGCCAGAAAATAAACCGCCATTGCCGTTCCGCGCAAACCCGGTTCGGTGACATTTTGAATCGTTGAATAAACAATCGAATAATAAAAATACATCAGCGCGCAGCTCGTTCCCATCAAAATCAAAAACGGCGCGACGTTTCCGCTCTGTACGGTAAGCGCGAAAAAGAAAAACGGAATCGAAAGCAAAATCGCGGAAGCGGCTACGAGCAGCGCGCCGTTCGGTTTTCTTTTTTTAGCCGCGTCGCCGACCGCGCCGCCGAGCAGCAAGCCGGGCGCGCCGAGCAGCCCGTAAACAATCATCGAAACAAAATTTGCGTTTTGAATGTCCAGTCCGTGATGCCGCATCAGATACGGCGTCAGAAAAGCGCCGAGCGCGTACATATTAAAATTGTGCAGCGCGCCCGACAAAATCAGCCAGCGCATTGTCGGCGACGACAAAATCAATTTATAAGGCGAACCGGCGCGTTTTTGAGTCCCGACATCAACCGTTTCGACCGCGCCGCGCCTCGGCTCGCGGATAAAAAGCGCGGCAGCGACACACAATAAACCGGGCAGACCCGCCACCAAAAACGCCGTCCGCCAGCCGTAATTGCGAGCCACGGCGCCGCTGACGGCAAAGCTCAAAGCGACTCCGATAGGAAGTCCGAGCATAAAAATCGAATTAGCTTTGGCGCGCGAGGCAGCCGGAAAATAATCGGCAATCAACGAGGTTGCGGCAGGCGCGCACGAGGCTTCGCCGACTCCGACGCCGAGCCGCAAAGCGAAAATCTGCCAAAAACTTTGCGCCAGACCGGAAGCCGCCGTGAAAAAGCTCCAGAAAAAAACGCCTGCCGTCAAAATCCATTTTCGCCCGTATCGGTCGGCAAGCGCGCCGAGCGGCAAACCAACAAAAGCGTAAAGCAGTGTAAAAGCCGTGTTCAAAGCGCCGAGCGCAGAATCATTCAACCCAAATTCGCGGCGAATCGGCTCGCCGACCGCGCCGATTATCTGGCGGTCGAAAAAATTTAGGGCGTTGATCAGGAAAAGAACCCACAACGCATACCAAGCCGCGCCTGATTGTTTCATTAAACCTCCGTGTCGAAAACCTTGCCGAAATAATCAGAGATTTCCGTGGTTAACTGGTCGCGTTTTCTTTCCTCGATACCGGCAAGCTCTTTTGCCAGTTGTTTTTTAAATTCAATCTGCATTTGACGCGCGATTTGAATGCGCTGGGCTTGCGGCGAGCCTGCGCCGTGCATACTTTCGGTTAAATATCCGACGGCGTTTCTGCCGAGAGTCATATTTTCGATCAGCCGCAAAATCCGCATACGATTTTCGGTCGAAACGTCGGCGCGACCTTTTAGATATTTTTCCAGCAGATGCCCGACTTCTTCGCTCCGAAAATCTTTTTCCGAAGGCATCGTGACGACCATTCCGCCAGCCAAATCCTGCGCCAGACGCCCAATTTCGTAAGGCATTTTCGTAACGTGATGTTTGCAGACGTTGGCAATCATTTCGTCGTTTAAATACGCGCCTGATTTGGTCGGTTTTGATTGGTAACTCGAAGCGATTCCGGTCGCGTAAATCGTTTCGTTCAAATGCGTCATTTCAACGAGCTTGTCCTTGATATGCGAGACTTTTTCGACTCCGTTGTAATCGGCAATCTGCGCCGCCGCGCCGATCAAAACATCGCCGACGCCGCTTTTGCAGACATAAGAACGGCGATGATAACAGGTGAATCTTTCGACTAAGAGCGAAGCAAATTCTGTTTCGCCGTCCATAAAAATCAGCTCGTTAGGAATAAAAACGCGGTCGAGAATAACCATCGCTTCCTGTCCGCCGTACATTGCGTTGCCGACATCAATCTCGCTGCCTTCAAGCGCGCGCGTGTCGCAAGATTGTCTGCCGTAAATATATGTAATTCCTTCGGCTTCGACCGGAATCGCGCCGACAATCGCGTAATCTTTGTCGTTTTCGGTAAGGCGCATCGTCGGCATCACAACGAGCCAATGCGAATTTAAACAGCCAGTTTGATGGGCTTTCGCGCCCGAAATATAAACGCCTTCGTCGGTTCGTTCGACGACGTGAACAAACAAATCAGGATCGGCTTGCTCGTGTGGCGCAAGGCTACGGTCGCCTTTAACATCAGTCATTGCGCCGCCGAGAACGAGGTTTTTTCGCTGGATTTCAACGATGAAATCTTTGAGTCGCGCGTGATAATCTGTCGAATATTTTTCGTCAATCTCAAACGTTACCGAATAAAGCGAATTGAGCGCGTCCATTCCGACGCAGCGTTGAAAACAGGTTCCCGTTAATTGCCCTAAACGTCTCTGCATTTTGTTTTGCAAAACAACGTCGTCGCGGTTCATCGCAATGTTGACGAAACGATTGACGGCTTCGCCCGTCAAATGCGAGCGGGCGGCGGCAAGCTCCGGTTCGCGCATCGCTAAATCGTAGGTTTCGGCAACGGCATTGATGCTCGGACGAATGACCGGATGTTCGACCGTATCTTCGACAAGCTCGCCAAACAGAAAAACTTTCAGTTTTCTGCCGCGCAAAGAATTAATGTAATCTTCGGCGGAAACAATCGGCTCTGTTTGGCTTAATTTTGTATTCTTCATCTTTCCTAAATTAAGTTAAAAGCGCTTCGTAATTATACCGCCGTCATTCCGCCATCCACGACGATTGTTTGTCCGGTGATGTAGCTCGCGGCATCGGAAGCGAGAAAAACCGCGACGCCTTTTAATTCGCCTTCCGCTCCGACGCGCGGAATCGGATTGAATTTTTTAATAGTCGGTTCGGTAAATTCAATTGCCGCATCAGCCAGGCGCGAGTGAAAAAAACCGGGCGCAATGGCATTGACGCGAATTCCCTGTCTGCCCCACGAAGCCGCCAATTCGCGCGTCATTCCGATTAGTCCGGCTTTGCTCGCCGCATAGCCGACGTAATGCGGACCGTTGGTGGAAGATTTTAAGCCGGTTACGGACGAGACGTTGATAATTGAGCCGCTGCCCTGTTCGAGCATTTTTCGTCCGGCGGCTTGGGCAAATAAAAAACACGCGGTCAGATTAACGTCCAAAACCTTTTGCCATTTTTCGAGCGGCATTTCTTCCGGTCGCGCGCCCCACGAAATTCCGGCGTTGTTGACGAGAATGTCAATCTTTCCGAAAGCTTCAATTGTTTGATCAACGACCGATTGAACTTGCGCCGCGTCCGAAACGTCGCACAACATTCCTTCAACCGTAAAACCGCGCGTGTTAAATTCTTCAATCGTCGGAGCGAGCCATTCGGCGCGCCGCGCGCAGAGCATCAGGCTCGCTCCGGCTTCCGCCAGACCTTCCGCCATTTCTTTGCCCAGCCCGCGCGAGCCGCCCGTCACAATCGCCGTTTTGCCGGTTAAATCGAATAAATCTTTGATATGCGCAGCCATTTATTTCTCCTTTTCGCAACCGTCTCAAAAATGAAAAGGCGAACTATCAACTGTAAACTGTAAACTATCAACTATTTTGCAGAATCCGTTTCTTCTTTGCAGGACAGTTGATAGTTTACAGTTTACAGTTGATAGTCAGTTTTTTTAACGCTTTTCGAACAAAACAAGCCGGCATCAACTTGTTTGAAACGCCATTGATGCCGGCTTGAAATTCAACTTGAAATAATCGGATTCGATTAGAAGTTATACCGAATTCCGAATTGCAATTGACGCGCCGGAGCCGCCGACGTAAAGCCGAGAGGCTCGGTCGGTGAAATTCCTTTAATGCCTCTGGCATTAATCGGAATCACGTTGGTCGCGCCCGCGCAATTCGGATTGCTCGCAAAGTTTGCTACGCAAGCCGTTCCGACGACGTTGTTAATGCCGTTGTAATTGACGTGGTTGAAAAGATTAAACGCCTCGAACGTCAATTCGAGAAAACGCTCTTCCTGGGTAAAGAAGCGGCGCGCAAGGCGCATATCGAAACTGTAATAAGGCTCGCCTTTGCCCGTGTTTCTTGCCGCACCAGCCGGACGGTCGTTGTATAAACGGCTGTCGTTGTTGGTATCTGTACCGATTAAAAGGTTGAACGGACGACCGCCGCCCGCTGTGAAAATCGGCGAGAAGACAAAATCTCTCAGCACAACGTTTTCAAACGGACTGATAATAACCGCGCTGAGAACGGCGCGGTGACGCTGGTCAAAAGACGAAAGAGCGCGGTCGCTGCGAATGTTGAGCGGATTTTGCGCTAAATAATCGGTGTTGAAATCGGTTGCCTCGTCAATTGATTTCGACAGAGTGTAATTAGCGTTTATGCTGTAATTACGCGAAAACCGCTTGGTTACCTGCAATGTTCCGGCGTGATAAAACGAATTGGCTACCGATTGATATTCCGCATCGAGCGCGAAACGCGGCAAAAAGTTGCCGGTCAGAGGCGCGCCGCCCGTCGCTGAACAGTTAAATCCCGCAGCCGGGACGCCCGGAATTGTGAAACAGCCGAGTTGAGTCGCGTTAACAATCGGTTGCCCGGTAAATGGACTCGTTCCGATTACAGAATATTGACGAACGTCAACCGGGCGAACGAGGTGAATTCCGCGCGTGAACAAATAACTGACTTCGGCGGCGAAACCGCGACCTAAATCCTGCTGAAGCGCAAGACTGGCTTGATAAGTTTCGGGATTCTGAAAATCCTGCCCGAGCCGAATTCTGGCTTCGAGCGGTCTGCCGGGCGCGGTGTTTAATCCGAACTGCGCCAAATCGGAAGCGACAATCTGCCGTCTCGTCGGTGAGTTCGGGTCAATAATGCCTTGCGCGAGCAGCGTTTGATAAATCGCCGCCGTGCTGTACGTTCCGGGAAGCTGAATGGTCGAAACGACGATATTAATGTTGTACGGGTTGGTCCCGGAAGCCAAAGTGTTGGTGACGTTCGTGATTTGATTGTCAATTTGTCCGGTAAAAATACCTGCGCCGCCGCGAATAACGGTTTTTGCATTATTGAAAATGTCCCACGAAAAGCCGAGACGCGGCTGGAAGTTGTTTTTATCGAGTGGAATCGGATCGGCTTCGTTTTGAATGAAATACCGCAAGCCGTAGCTGAACGTCAGATTCGGACGAATCTTCCAGGTGTCCTGACCGAAAGCCGAAAAACGCTGGCTGTTGCTGGCAAATTCCGGCAGACCGAAACCTTGCTGATAAACTTGCGGCAGGTTGACGTTGTAAGCCTGTAAAGAATTAATTGTGCTCGAAGTCGTGTTGCTCAGAGTGCTTCCCAAAAGTCCCGCCTGCGCAGGTGTAATCAGACCGGCTTGCACGTCCGCGCCGATTTGCGTAGCGATTGCCGTTCGCTGCGCGGCTGAAAACAATGTCGCAAAAGGCAGCGAGCCGAAGCGAAACGTTCCGGGCAGATAAGTTTCCGAATTAGTGGAAACGCGCTGAGTTTGAAACACTGCGCCGACTTTAAAGGTGTGCGAGCCGCGCACGAACGAAAGCGTGTCGGCTACGTCAAATTGTTTCGTGGTGCTGTTTGAAGGCAGGAAAATATCGCGCCCGAAATTTCCGAATCCGAGAATATTGATTTCCGGTCCAAACGGATCGTTCGGCGTGGCGCGCAGATTATAATAATAAAATTGCGCGCGCAGCTCGTTAATCGTCGTGTCGTTGAAAGTGTGAGTTTCGGATAACAGAATTCCGGCGTTTTTAGAATCAACGCTGTTGCCGCGCGAGACGGCGTTTAATGCTCCCGTAGCCTGATTTTCATTAGTGGAGCGAGCATAATTTAAACGGACAAACCCGGTGTCGGATTCGCTGAAAGTGTGATCAATTCGACCGGAAACGAGCGCATTGTTGTTGTTGGCTGGAAATTGTCCGTTTGTCGCGGCGTAAAGACTTGCCGTCCGCGCGCTCGGTATCGTCAAAGCGCCGCGAACACCCGCAGCCAAAGGCGCGAAACCCGGACGACCGGCTAAATAAGTCAAAAAGAAATCCTGGTTGCTGGCGGCATTGGGCGTCGCGATTCGCAAACCGTTGCTCAACGAATTATTGAGCGTGACAAAAGACGTTTGGTTTTGCCGCAAGCCTTCAGCCGAGACGAAAAAGAATGTTTTGTTTTCGATGATTTTGCCGCCGAGCGAGCCGCCGAATTGCTGGCGATTGTAAGGCGATTTGCCGTTCGGATTAAAATCGAAAGCATTTCGCGCGTCAAAGCGTCTGTCGCGGAAATAACCGAAA
Source organism: Pyrinomonadaceae bacterium (assembly GCA_036388995.1). GTDB lineage: Bacteria > Acidobacteriota > Blastocatellia > Pyrinomonadales > Pyrinomonadaceae > JALZCH01. Next base: position 10,924 of record DASVQU010000194.1, read on the forward strand.
ATGCTGCCGTGCAAATCGTTCCCGCCGGTTTTGGAAACGATATTGATAACGCCGCCGCTCGCTCCGCCGAATTCGGCGGCGTAGCTGTTGCGGTCAACCTGAAACTCTCGCACGGCTTCCTGGCTGACGACATCTCGCGCGCCGCCGGAAGGCGTGTCGGCGGTCGAGCCGTCAACGTTGATCGAATTGCCGCGACCGTTGTTGCCGCCGAATGACAACCCCGACTGCGGAGTTTGCACAACGCGGAAATCGGTCGAATCGTTAATGTTATCGGCGTCTGTGACGCCCGGCGTGAGCAGCGCGAAATCGAGAAAATTACGACGATTAATCGGCAGATTATTTAATTGGCGAGCGGAAATAACGGTTGATTGCTGCGTCCTTTCGGTGTCAACGAGAATTTCCTCATTCTGGGTCACGTCAACGACCACGCCGACATCGCCGACCGTCAATTTCACATCCAGCGCCAATTGCTGCCCGACTTGAAGCTCGACGTTGTTTGCCGTATTCGAGGCAAATCCGCTCGCGTCAACCTTAACGGTATAAACGCCGGGCAAAAGCGATAAAAGAACATAATTGCCGTCCGCGTCGCTTGTCGCTGTCCGCGTCGTGCCTTTGGAGTTATCGGTTGCCGTGATCGTCGCCCCGGCTACCGCCGCGCCGTTCGGGTCTGTTACTTGCCCTCTCAACTCAGAGGTTGCGGTCGCCTGCGCGAAAACGGCTGACGCACCGACCGAAAATGTCAGCAGCAAAGTCCAAACTAAAAATCGAACTGTTTTCATTTTAATATTTTCCTCTTCAATAAATCAGAATTGCGGGCGGTCAAAGCGATAAACAAAAATGCTTTGCCGTTTTCAGTTTCTTTAATTCGTTTTACCAACAAAACTCAATCAGATTGCCGCTTTTGAATCTCGGCGGCTTGAGGCTTGAGAATTTTCTCTTAATCCAATTCGTAAACAATCTTAATTGCTGCTCGTATCTTATGCGAAATCCGGCGAAATTCTCAACCGAAATCGGAGTTTTATTTAATCTACGGGAACAAAATCATCTCGGTTTTAAGAGCCATTGTTTATTTCAAAAATTACGGGCGATACGAGAGAATGGTTTCACTAAATTAATTACGCCTCCGGCGCTTGTCAAGTTTTAAAATTCATCAGGTCGAATCAAGATTATATTATTAAATCAGCGCGCTTGCGAATAAATGCGAAATAAGCTAAAAATGGCGATTTAATGTCGCTGTTTCGAGAATTCCCGATTCGGATTAGGACGCCGCCCGGCGTAAAATATTAATGCTCGTTTAACTATGAATGTAGAAAAACCATATACCATCAAATTGGAAGATCGCGGTGAATATTTATATGCGCTGGTCGGCGGCAAAAAGCTGACGCCGGAGATCTCCGGCGCTTATTGGAGAGAAATTGCCGGCGCGTGTTTCGAACAGGGAAAATCGAAAATAATGATCGAAAAAGATTTTGCCGAAACCGTCTCTCCGGCGGAAATGCTGCAAATGGGAACTTATCTGGGAACGCTTCTGGCGACGAAAAAAATAGCTTTTATTGACCGTTACGGAAACGATGACATCAACGAATTGGGGAAAAAAATAGCCAGAAACCGCAACGTCAAAATGCAAACCTTCAGCGGGGTCAAGGAAGCCGAGAGCTGGCTGCTGGCAAGCTAATTCAATTTATCAAACAACCGTTATTCCGGCTGCCGTGGCTTCGACAAACTGCTGCACGAGCTGGTCAATTCCGGTTATCGCGCCGCCGACGACAACAGCAAACGCTCCGCAATCAAAAGCTCGACGAACATCTTCGGGCGTACGAAGGCGACCTTCGCAAACGATGGGAATTGTCAATCTTTTAGCAAGATTTTCGACCAACTCAAAATCGGGTTTAAAAAGATGCCGGGTTTCCTTTGTGTAACCGGAAAGCGTTGTCGAAACGACATCGAATCCGAGCGATTCGGCGGCGCGCAAACCTTCTTCAAATCGGGCGACATCAGCCATCAAAGGCTGTTTTAAATGCGAACGAATCTGGCAAACTACCTGTTCGAGCGTTTCGTCGTTCGGACGCTCGCGCGCGGTCGCGTCAAGCGCAATCACATCCGCTCCGGCTTGATTGACTGCATTGGCGGCGGAAAAATCCGGCGTAATATAAACTTCCGATGAATCGAAAACCATTTTGTAAATTCCCAGCACCGGAATTTTCACCCGCCCTTTGACCGCGCAGATGTTAGGCGGCGAGTCAATTCGCACTCCGGCAGCGCCGTTTTGCTCGGCGGTTTCAGCCAGAGCCGCAATGATTTCCGGTTTGGCAAGCGGTGAGCTGTCGGGCGCCTGGCAGGAGACAATCAATCCGCCGCGCCAAGTTTCAATTATCTTGTTCATTCCGATTTTAAGTCCGATTTTGAGTTTTTCGCTAAATTAGTCAACAAATCTTCGTTAATCTCGATTCCCGTTTTCCGAAAGGCGAGCAGCAAAGCGCCGATTGCCGGATTAAAATGCGGTTCGGTAAAAACCGCCCCCGGAATTTTTTCCCGTAAAGCTTCGGCGAAATACTGTTTCATCAGCACGGCGCGAAACATTCCGCCGACTCCGGCAACCGGAAAATCTTTTTCAAACCCAAGACGCGAGGCGGCGCGCTCAACGCTTTCGACCAAAACCGCAGCGCCGGATCTGATTTGATTTTGAATCACGGAATTTCCGGCAGCGGCTGCTTCGTGCGCCGCCCGCGATAAGCTCGCCAAACGGTCGCGCGAGAGTTTTCCGAAATAAAAATCATTCGTCACCTCGCGGATTTGCTCGCGTTTGAAAAAATCCAAGACCAACCGTTCTAATCCAACGTTCGGAATCAATCCGTCCTGCTCTTTAATAGCTAGCCGAATTGTCTGGGCGGCGAGCCAGAAACCGCTTCCTTCGTCCGAAAACAAATAGCCCAGACCGCCGATTTTCGCTGTCTTGCCTTTTTCGTTCTCACCGTAAACGACCGAACCTGTACCCGCAATCACAACAATTCCCGGTTTTCCCGCCGTCGCGCCGTAAAGCGCTGTCGGCGCGTCGTGCGTAACCTGCAAATGTTCGGCTTTGACGATTTCGCGGATAATTTCCTCTTTAAAATCCGCGCCGCCGGTCATTCCAAAATGCGCCGATGCAAAAACGATTTCTTCCAAAACTGGAAAGCCGGTGTTTTGCAGCGCTTCGCCGACGCTTTGCCGAACGGCGTTTCTCAAACGCTCTCGTCCGCCCGGCTGCTCGGCGTGGTTCGACGCGCCGCCGAAGCCGCGACCTAAAATACAGCCGTTTTCGTCCGCCGCGATTGCTTCGGTGTGGCTTTGTCCGCCGTCAACACCAAGGAAGATTTTGGATTTTGGATTTTGGGTTTTGGATTCGTTCACTGCTTCAACTTTTTGGCTTTCCTTTGCGTCTTTGCGTGAATTTATTCACCTTTCTTTAACAACTCTGCGGCAAATTCGCGCGCAAAAGCTTCTTCGTCTTTTCTATCCAAGTTCAAATCGAGCGCAAAGAAATGTCCGAGTTCGTGCGCAACAATTATTCGTTCCAAATCTGCTGCGTTTTTGTTGTTTTCGAGCGCTCTTTGATTCACGCGAATCGTTTCCGGGTTTTTTTCAAACTCGCCAATCGTCGTCGGATACCAGCTTTCATAAACGACGCGGACGCCTGCTTTTTCGGCGATGATAAACGGATCGCTCGTGCCGTATTTTTCCCGCGCTTTTTGCGCCGCCTGTTTTCCGTTCATCCGAAATTTGAAATCTCACATCGCATGACGATGCGGATCGCCTTCAGCTAAATTTAAATCTTCGCGCCAATCAAGCTCAAAGCCTTGTTTTGTCAGTAAATTTTGAAATTCCCCCAAAAGTTTTTCGTCGTTTCTAACCTGTCGCGGTTTAAGTTTTTTTTCCAAACAAAACGCCGCCAACGCGCCCGCGGCTTCGCCGATGTTCCATTCAATCGGATGCAGCCGATAGCAGCCGTTTGTAATGTGCGTCGTTCCGATATTCTTGCACGCCGCGAGCAGATTTTCTGTACTCTGGGGAACAAGAGCGCCGAGCGGAATTTGAAACGGCAGAGCCTCAACGTCCACATAATTATCGCCGCCGACCGATGGATGCAAATCAATCCGGTAAAAACCGATTCCGACTGAATCCGCAAATTTTTGGGCAAAAATTTGATTTGGTCGCGCGGCAGCCGAAACGTGCTGTTCGCAAACGGTAAATTCGGCTTTGATTCGCCGCGATTCTCGAATGTAAGGCATTTTCGCCAAACCGTCTGCGGTTGCGGTCACATCCGGGCGTAATTTTAAACCCGGAAAACCGGCTTCGGTTTGCAGCCAGTATAAAAACGAGAGACTGAGTTGTTTCGCTTCGGCAATCAATCTTTGCTTTTCTTCGTAATCGGCGGCGTTTGATAAATCTCGGAGAAAATAATCAATTTGCGGGTAATTGACGATTGTCACGTCGCTTTCAAAAGCGCCTTTAATAAAATTTTCACGATGCAAAATCCGGCGATAAGTCCACAAACCTGCAAACGCTCGATTTTCCTCTTTGTGCGGCGCGAAATTGTAATGAATCGGCTGCATTGTTCGTGGGCTGACGCCATTAAGACTCAACAGTTTCCCGCTCCAAGCAGGTTTTAATTCCGGCATAAACTCGCGCCAAAAATCATATTTCGCGGGCTTTTCAATCGTGTTGTCAGCGTTTTCGTCGCAGCTCATCGCAAAACAAACCGAAAATGCCTGCGAATTGTGCGGCTCCGATTCGTCTTTCGCGCTCGGCTCGCCGGTTTCGGCTTTCGATTCTGCGCCGGTGACAAATTCGGTTTTCGTCAGCGGCAACAACTCGCCAAGCTCGGTCGCGTCAATGAAATATTTCGCCGAAATCGTTACGTTTTCGCCCGTTTGCAAATTTTTAAGCGTCACGGCGCGAACTTCATCATCTTCCGTATCAGCCGCAATCGGAAAATGCTCAATTAAAATCTGCAAATTCCCTTTTTGAATCCATTCCGCCAAAAAACTTTCGAGAACTGCGAGAAAAACTTTAGGCTCGGCGCAAAGCGGCGAAACCCAGCCGTCGCCGGGATTCAAAAACAGATTCGCTTCGGCTTTTTCGTTCAGTGGATAATTTGTTTTGTAATATTTTCTAACCGCGTCACGCATCCGGCGATAACTTCGAGTGCAGCCGAACGATTCGATCCAGCCGTGTTCATCGGGCGGCGTCGCCTGCGATGTTAATTGTCCGCCGATCCAATCCGATTCTTCGGTTAAAATAACGCGCAAATCACATGCCGCCGCAGCCAGAGCCGCCGCAGATCCGCCGACTCCGCCGCCGACAATCAAAATGTCCGCCTTTAATTCTTTCACAAATTATTAAATTCTTCCTCGCTTAAACCCGCCTGTCGCAAAATGCTCCGCAACGTACCGGACGCAATATCACGATGCTTCGGAACTGTCGCAGTTCGTGTCCCTTCTTTGGTTGTTTTGGCAAATTTAACGTGGCTCCCGGTTTGCCCAACTTCGGAAAATCCGGCTTTTTCCAATTTGCTTCTGACAATCCGAAAAGGTTGAGGCTTCATGTCATTTCGAGTTCAACTTCGAGTGTATGAAGCTGAGGCGCGAGCGTCGCAACCGGCGGAGTAAAATGAAGCTCCAAAGCATCGTGTAAATTTGCTAAAGCCTCTTCCGGTGTTTTGCCTTGGCTGGCAACATCAACTTCAATGCATTGAGCAATGAACCATTCGTCTTCCCGCCAAATATGAGCAGTAAATTTTTGCTTCATTTCTAAAAATTTCCTTTTGCAATTTTTTGTCGTCCGAATCGCTGTCTCGCAAAATGCGCAATCTTAATTCTTCCTTCAATTAAAAATCTTCGAGAACCACGAGCGGAGTCTCGCCGCCGCCCTGTGTAACATTGACGATTGATTGCGCGGACAAACGGACGAGTCCGCCTTCGACTTTTCCGTTGAACAGAAACGGGTCAAAATCAATCAGTAATTCCTGCATTTCGATCCGATCTGACAAAGCCGGAATCGAGATTTTCCCGCCCGGCGCGCGTTCCTGAGCGATGAAAGAATCCTGCAAAGCATTTTCGAGGGCGATTTCCCATTCGGTTTCCGTCGCTTCCCAGCCGAGCGTGATGCCTTTGCCGCCGTAATCGTCGTTCGGTTTGAGCAAAAATCTTTCGCGCTCGCGCCGCAGAAACTCAAGCAAATCAATTTCCCGCCCGGCAAAAGTCGTTTTTGTCTCGCGAACGCGCCGCGTCCAGGGAATGTGGCGATTGGTCGCTTCAAGCTGCTCGCCCGTGAAAAGCGGCTGCCAACGCTCATCGGTTAAAATGGCGAAACCGGCTTTTTTGTGGGCGATTTTGGTGCGGAAAGAGTTTGCCATACAAACGTTTCCGTCCATGTAAGCGCGCGACAACGGATGCGTTTCGTCAAAATTTTCCAGAAATTCGTGGATGATGATTCGTTTGTAAAAAACGTCAATCTCAAATTCGCCGACTCGCAAAATCTCGCCGTCGTATTCAAGCTCGCGCGGGTCGGCAATAATCGTCGAATGACCTTGCGATTCAAAATATTCCTGCAAAACGAGAAACTCGGAAAAGGTGGAAACATCGCGCCAATCAACGATGGCAATTCCGGGTTTTTCCTTTTTCCCGCCGAAATCGCGGTAAGTCTCAACGAGCGCTTCGAGCAATCGAACGTGCGGCTGCGGTTTCCAGTGGCGGTTTTCCGCCAGAAATTGTTTGACTTGAGGAACCATCTCAACCGATTTTTCCATTTGCATCTGGTCGGCAATTCCGGCGGGAGTTTCAGCATTGTACTCAAGAAACTTAAAATCCTCACCGTCCCAGAAAGCGTCGAGCCGGCTCGAAACGCAAAGCCGCCGATATTTCGGCTCGATCCGCGCCATCCGCTCTTCTTTTTCGGTTAAATCAAGCTCCGCCATAATTTCATTGTTCTGCAAAGCGGCTTCTGCCAGCCGCTCAAAAGCCACGCTCAATGTTTCGGCGGCGCGAACAATCTTTTGATAATGCGAGCGTGCGTGAAAATGCGGGCGCAAAAAAGAGCAAATCGGTCGGTCGTCCTGCAAAATTCCTGCTTTTTGCTCTGCTTCAAGGCGTTTTAGAAACGATTCGGAATTGACGAAGACATCACGGCAAATTTCTTCGTCGAGTTTGTTGACAATCATTTCGAGTTTTTCGCTCATATTTGCCTCCAATTCGCTTTCTACTTGCGCATTCAAACATTTTTCTGCGCCGCGATGATAACAATTTTTTCGCCCGGCGCAAGATTTTCCAATTCGGTGTTCGCCAGCGCAATCGCCTGCTGCATTTCAGCCAGCCCGGAAAGATTGACAACGCGCGCGGCGACCAGAACGTGAACGTCCGGTAAATCGCGCCCGGCGTCGCCGAAATCGGTCAGCTTCGTAATCACAAGCTCCAAATCTTTGGCAATTGATTCGACCGCTGATTGATAAACTTCGGCTTGACTGCGCTGCAAACGAACGACTCCGGTTTTATCAACCACTCGCACTAATTGCCGTTTTTGTGCGAACAATCCGAAAAACGATTTCGTCTGCTTTTCCGATGTAAAAACATAAAGCCCGGTAGTTTCGGCTGCAAGATTGACCGCGTTTTCATCAACTTTCATCGAACGTGCAGCAGCCGTTCGGCAGCCTTCGACTCCGCTTGTGCGCTCCGCCGTTTCCTCTTTTTTCAACTCGGTCGTCCCGAAAGCCGTCGCGCGGACGAGATTTCGGCGCGTGTCAACTTCGACCTGCACTTCGACCGATTCGGGCAAAGCTCCGATTTTGATTACCGCGTCGGCTGCCTCGCGGCGCACTTGCAGAATTTGTTCGGGCGTCGGATCAACAATATTGCGTTCGACCGTATCTCGCACCATTGCTAGCGCGACGCCGATGGTCGAAATAACCTCAGCTTTGCGCGCAAGTCGCGCTGGAAGATTCATCAATTTTCCGGTGTACGGCACGAGCGAAGCCGCGCCGCCTCCGCCGCCGACTAATTCAACCGTTGCCGGATCAAGATGATATTCGGCGATTAATTCTTCGATTTGTTTTTTTACTTTGGCGCAGGAAACGTCCAAAACTCGCCGCGCCGCTTCTTCCGCCGCAACACCCAATTTTTCCGCCAAAGGTTTGAATGCCAGCCGCGCTGCTTCTGCGTCGCCGCGCGCAAAAGCAGTTTCTGAAATTACGCCCAAAAGATTCGCCGCGCAGGTCGGCGTTAAAGCGAAACGCTCGCCGGAAACGGTTTCAATCGCCACGTAATCGTCCGCGTCGTATTCGGTCGGTCGCAGATGAGCTAATTTCGCATTTTCAAATATTTCCGGTTTTTGAAAACACGAATAAGCGAGTCCGGCGATGTGCGCCGAACGCGCGCCGACATCAACAATCGCGCCGCCGCGTTCGCGCACCATGCTCCCGCCCGCAATCGCCAGCGTGCGAACGTCGAGCGTGTTTAAATAAGTTCGGTGTCCGCCGACCCGCGCCGCTTTGGTTTGCGGCTGACCGTCGCGGATGACGGAAATATCGGCTGATGTTCCGCCGACTTCGATAAAAATTCCGTCCGACACTTTTTCATACATCAACGCTCCCGCAATTCCCGCCGCCGGACCGGAAAGCATCGTCATAATCGGGCGGCGATGCACTTCTTCGACGCTCATCACGCCGCCGTCCGAACGCATAATCATCAGCGGCGATTGGATTTTGGCTCGTTTAACGCATTCGTCGGTCATTGTCGCCGTGTGAATCATTTTCGGCAAAATCGCCCCGTTAATTACTGCTGTTCGGGTTCTGGCGCGCAAGCCGTAAAGAGAGGAAACTTCGTGTCCGCTCGTCGCCAGCAAACCTTGTTCGCGAGCTATGCGAGCGATTCTTTCTTCGTTTTCGGTTCGGTCAACTCCAAACGCTTCCGACACGGCAATCACTTCGGCTCCTTTGTTTTTGAGTTCTTCGACGATCTGCGCCGTGAAATTATCGTTCCACAAACCGTCTTTTTTTGAAACGGAAATGAATTTGTGTTCGGTTTGCAGAAAACGATTCGGTGCGAGTTCAATCGGCGGAACATTCGTGTCTAATTTGGCTTTCCAACCTTCCAAACCGCTTCCGAGACCAATAATTCCGACTCGCGCTACGTCGCCTTCGAGCAAAGCGTTCGTCGCCTGCGTAGTCGAATGGGCAATAAAAATGACATCATCCGGTGAAACGTCCAATTCGCTCAGAGCGCGTTCAATCGCATTGATAATTCCGAGCGCAACGCCTTCTTTTGCCGAATGCGTGGTCGGCACTTTGAGCTGCGAAACAACCTCGCGCGTCCCGTCGTCAACGACGACGACATCGGTGAAAGTTCCGCCCACATCAATTCCGACTCTAACTTTTTTCACTAAAACTTCACCACCGAGACACAGAGAAAAACAAAAATAGAATCTGTGTGTCTCTGTTGTTTCATTTACTTATTCCCGCGCCTATTTCAAAGATTCCGGGAACGGTCACAGGCAATTTTCCAGTAAATGGAACTTCGCCGAATATTGCGCGGGCGACGGCGGTTTGAGCGACTTCCTCAATGGCGTAAGCCGCGACGTAATTTTTGGCTTCGGGAAATTGCCGGATTAGATACGGGCTGCCGAAAGCAACGACCGCAACGGGTTTGTTTAAGCTGAGCATTTGCCGTACAAAATTCGTTTGATTTTCCGGCAGCGCAACAGTGCCTTTGAGCGCGGCGCGTTTGACGAACGGCGCAATCACAATCGCATCGTAATCTGCCGCCTGTTTGACCGCCGCGCCGTATTCTTCCGAAACCGTGCGCGGGTCGAGCCGGATGATTTTCGCGCGCGGTGCGCGGCGTGCGATTTCCGGCATCAAAGCGACGCCTTCGATTGGCTCGTCGTCTGCGGCAATCACGACGAACAAAGTTTTGTTCGCTTTTTCCACCGTCATTGGCAGAATATTGTCGCCGTTTCTGAGCAGCGTGATTGATTTCTCCGCCGTTTGATTCGCTTCGCGGACGTTTTCAGGTTTTTCCATCAATTGATTGACTTTCGCCAAATCAACCAAACGATTTTGGGTTAAGCCGAGACGATATTTCGCGCTCAAAAGTCTGCGAACCGATTCGTTAATGCGATCTTCCGTTAGTTCACCGGCTTTGACGGCGGCTTCGATTGCATCAATTGTTTTGCGCGCGTCGTTTGGGAGCAAAACGATGTCTGCGCCCGCTTTGACAGCCATCACGACTGATCTTTCGTCCGAATAAGTCTTCTTTATAGCGCCCATTTCCATTGCATCGGTCGTCACAATGCCGTTAAAACCAAGCTCTTTTCGTAGAATGTCGGTCGTAATTTTCGGATTGAGCGTTCCCGGAACTTCGTCGCCCGTGACTTTCGGCATCGCCAAATGCGCGGTCATCACAGCGTCAACGCCGCTGCCAATTCCCATTTTAAACGGCACAAGCTCGACAGAGTTAATTCTTTGTTTATCAACCGGCACAATGGACAGTCCGATATGCGAATCGGTCGCGGTGTCGCCGTGACCGGGAAAATGTTTGAGCGTGGCGAGCGCGCCGCCGTCGCGGACGCCTTTTGCCAGAGCCGAAACAAACTCGCCGACTCTTTCGGGACTAGCGCCGAACGAGCGAATATTGATGACGGGGTTATCCGGGTTGTTGTTAATATCCGCGACAGGCGCAAACAGCCAATTAACGCCGATGGCGCGCATTTCTTCGGCGATGATTTTGCCCTGCCGGTAAGCCGCCTGCACATCCCCGGTCGCGCCGACGCCCATATTTGTCGTAAACGGCGTTCCGGTTCTGAGCTGCATCCGAAGCCCTCGTTCATAATCGGCGGCGAAAAGCAGCGGATGTTTCGACATTCGCTGCAATTCGTTCGTTAGAGCCGCAATCGAATTGGCTTCGCCGCGAAAAAGGATGAATCCGCCCAGATGGTTTTCTTCGATGTGCCGCCGCAGCTCCAGAAAACGCGGGTCATTCCAATTCTGAAACTCGCCGCTCATCCGCACCATCACCATTTGCCCGATTTTTTCGCGCAGCGTCAAACTTTTGAGCGTTTTTTCAACCCAATTTTCGGCTTTCTTGTCCGGTTTTTGAGTTTGAGCAAAAACCGTCTGCTGAAAGAGCAAGCCGAACGTTACAAACAAAACAAGTATCTTTTTCATTGCTTTTTATTATCAGGGCGTAACTAATAATAAACAAACTATCAACTGTAAACTATAAACTATCAACTGTTTGTCATTGCAAAACAGTTGATAGTTTATAGTTTACAGTTGATAGTTTTCTCTTCATTTTGATTTCACAAGCAAATCGTGCGGCTTTCCAAAATTTAATGTTTTCAATTAAAAATTTCGGTAGCTTCTTTCGCGTCCTTTTGCCTGCGCGTTGTTGCATCGAGCTGCAAGCCGTCGCCGATTTTAAAAAATCCCGGCAAGCTAACCGGCGAGCGCCCGCTGATTGCCGTTTCGCCGAAAATTGCACGCGCCGCCGCCGTCTGCGCGACATCTTCAACCGCGTAAGCTGCCGCATAAACCCTGGCTTTCGGAAACTGTTTCAACTGGTAAGGGCTGCCGAAAGCGATGACCGCAACCGGCTTTTTTAAATCTATTATTTCTCGTACAAATTCGGCTTCGGCTTCCGGCAATTCAACCGTTCCTTTGAGCGCGGCGCGTTTGACGAACGGCGCGACGACGACGGTTCCGGCTTTTTCGGCTTGTTCCAAAATCTGCTTGTATTCCTTTTCGGTCGTCCGTTTGTCAACGCGAATGACGCGCGCCGTTTTCAATCTGCTTTCGATTGCCGCTTTGAAAACGTTTCCCTGATCGGGATCATCGTCTCCGGCGGCGATAATAAACAGCGCATTTTGCAGTTGTTTCGCGCCGAGCGGCAGAACATTGTTTTCATTACGCAAAAGCGTTATCGAACGCTCTGCAAGCTCATTTGCAAACCGCACGTTTTCCGATTTTTCGATGATTTTATTAACTGCATTCAAATCTACCGTTCGAGTTTTCGCCAAACCGACGCGGTATTTGGCGCGAAGCAGGCGGCGGACGGAATCGTCAATCTGTTCTCGACTGATTTCGCCGCGCAGAACGGCTTGTTCAACCACGTCAATCGTTCCTTTCGGGTCTGGCGGAAGCAATGCCACGTCCGCTCCGGCTTTGATTGCTAAAAGAGCGCCTTCCGTTCCTTTGAAATTTTTAATTATCGCTCCCATTCCCAGCGAATCGGTTGTAATTATTCCATCGAATTTTAATTCATTGCGAATCAAATCTTTGTTAATTTGCGGCGAAAGCGAAGCCGGCAAATTGTCGCCGGTAATTTCAGGCAAAGCGATGTGAGCCGTCATAAACGAATCGAGTCCGGCGGCAATCGCAGCGCGAAACGGCACCAGCTCAACCGTTTCAAAACGCGCCCGATTGATTTTAATAACCGGCAAAATGATATGCGAATCAATCGGCGTGTCGCCGTGTCCGGGAAAATGCTTGGCGGTCGAAAGCACGCCTCCATCACGAAGCCCGCGCACTTCCGCCGCGACAAATTCTGCCGTTCTTTGGGGGTTTTCGCTGTAGCTTCGCACGTTTACCATTGAATTGTCGGGATTGTTGGCAACATCGGAAACCGGACCGTAAAGCCAGTTGATTCCGATTGCGCGCATTTCTTCGGCGATGATTCTTCCCTTTCGATACGAATCCGCCGGATTTCCCGCCGCCGCGATTCCCATATTGTGCGTAAAAGATGTGCCGCTGCGAATCTGCATCGGCAAACCGCGCTCAAAATCAGCAGCCAGAAGAAGCGGAATTTTGGCGACGCGCTGCATTTCGTTTGTAAGCGCGGCTAATTCCAAAACGTCGCCGCGATAAAAAACAAAACCGCCGACTTTGTTTTCCAAAATCTGTTTGCGGACTTCGGCAAATTTCTCGCCGTTCGCGTTTTTGTAATCGCCTAAAACACCGACGACGATCATTTGCCCGATGCGCTCGCGCAAGGTCAAAGAGCGGAGCGTTTTTTCAACCCACTGTTTTTCCGCCGCCGTTTGTTTCGTTTGCGCCGCAACGCTCGCCGTCTTTTTTGTTTGCGCTGAAACGGCGAAATTAAACGGCAAAACGCCGAATGTAAAGATTAGCGCGGTCGAAATCAGCATTTTTGCAATTCGGTTTTTATTTTTCATTATTTTTCAATCGCTTCTGCAAAACGGAAATCGTAGTCCATAAAAATTTCAAACGTCCGCGCCCACGGCAAGCGGATTTCGAGATTTCGCATCTCTCTCAAAACGATTCCGCTGCCCGCGTTTTTGCCCGTTTGATAAAATCGGTTTTTGAAATTCTCCTGAAAAAATTGTTCGGTTATCGGCTTCATTCGCTCGACAATAATTCGATTAAATTTTTCGTAAGTCGGGCGGTCAAATTCATCAACTTCGATTTTCAAATCCTGACGCGCATATTTATTCACGGCGGGACGAACCAAAACGTGAAAGCCGAAATCGCCAACCCAGCGGTGAAAGAGAAATTTAATATTTGCAGCTTCGGATTTTTTCGCCAGCTCTTGATTATCAAACAATTTTCTTCGTGCAAAAACGTAAACGTTCGCCTGCGGCACAACAGTTCCGATGGCATTGCCGGGCGTTCCCCACGAAGCATAACCGATAACGCGGTCGAGCAGTTTTTCACGCCCCAATCTTTCAACAATCCGCTGGTCTCCGCCGCCCCAAACACGGTACAAAACGTCGGCAATCGCAACTCTCCGATTGTTTTTCACATCGGCGACGAGCTTTTCCAAAAACGCTTGAAATTCGGTTTCAGTTTGCTGCGGCGCGTTAACGTAAAGCGTGTAATCGGCTGAATTGGGTTCTGCGACGATTTCAGCGCCGGAACTTTCGATTTGTCGCCGAACGCTCGTTTCAATCGGCTGATCTTCAAAATCTCCGAGATGCGAGCGCCCGGCTTCGGATGAATAAACAACTCGAACGCGCGGTTTGAAATCAGCTTTACGCAAAACGGCGCGGCTTAATAAAACGCTCGCGCCTTCGTCGGCGCCGTTATAAAGCGCGGCTTTTTCATCGGATAAACCTAATTTATCAATCCGCTCGCGCAAAGCCTGTTGGTCGCGGCGATGCAGCCCGAAACGGTGCGCGTCGTCCTGCAAAAGCAGCAATTTGTCTACAATTCCGGCTTTCGCCAAATCGAGTAGGGCAAAATTAATCTGCAAATTGCGCCTTCGCACCGCCAAATAATCTTCTATTTCGGCGGGCGGAATTTCCCGTCCCAAACGCTCGAATTCAGATTTTAATTTTATTTCGCCCGGTTTTTGCGCGGTTTCGTCAGCCAGCACCGCCCAACGCGCGATTTTGTCACGAAACGGGCGGTTTGCCGCCGTCGCCGACAACGCAACACGGCGAACGACATTAAAAGCGAAAACAGGAAGGCGCGGATTTTTGCGTTTTAACTCTTTGACGACTTCCAAACGCCGGAGGGCGGTTTCCAGCGACGTAGCGGAAAATCTCGAATTCATAAATCCGCCGTAGGCGAGCATATCAGCCGATAAAATAACCGCGTCAACATTTGAGAACTCCTGTTCGAGCAGCCATTTGGCAATTTGCTCGGAATTTCCGGGGGTGATAAAAGTTCCCAAAAGCGCGCGGGGCGGCAAAATCATCTCGGCGTTTCCAATTCGACCGATCATTTCGGCGAACTGAGTCGTCGCCGGGCGGTCGTCAAGCGGAACAATTACAATGCGCGCCATCAAATCAACAGCCGTTTGTTTTTTCGCTGTTTCACTTTTTTGCCCGAAGGTATAAACGGTAAACGACGAAATCGCCGCCAAGATCGCAAGCGCCGCGAGAGCCTGTTTCGTTGATTTGTTTTTTAAAAACGGCGCTTTCACTTAAATTTCTCCGCCGCAATTTTGGCTTTTAAAATTTGTTCGAGCGGCATCCATAAATTCCGCCGTTTGACGTGCGAGGCTTCAAAAATGCTGGTGCCGCTTGTTTGTCCGGAAATTATTTTCGTTCCGTTTTCGAGCTTTTCGGCTGAAAGATTATCGTCTCCGTAGTTGATGACGCCGTGAATCGTTGTTTCGCCTTTAATGGCTTCTTTTGCCAATTTCGCCGCGCCTTCGATTGATTGCCAGTTTTTCGCGCCCGCTTGTGCGGCTTCCGTTTCGGTGTTGTGACGGTAATAAAGCCCGATGTAAAGCACGTCAACAAGGGCGGCGTATCCGGTTTTGCCGAAATCCGGCGACGCCCAATCATAAGGAACTTTGTATTTCGCGCTTGCCCAATTAACGCCGACATCGTTTCCGTAAACCGGAAACCACGAACCGACATAAGATTCAAATGAAACTTTCGGCTTGCGTTTTTTCACCGCATTTCGGAGTTTTTCGACAAAACCGCGAATAACGCCCGCTCGCCATTCGTGCCATTTTTTCAGATATTTTCCTTCGACAATTTGTTTTTTCCCGTTTGCGTCGAGCCTGATTTCGTAAACGTCTTCGGGAAAACGCAGATTTCCGTCTTTAACGTATTTTTGAAAAAGATTGCGCGAATGATTTGAAAAATCTGCGTTCACGCCGTTCCAGCGCGCTCTGTCCATCACCACGCCGTCAACGTCGTAATTTTCCAGGACTTCCCGAATAATCGAGATTTCGTAATCCTGAACGGCGGGCAAAGCGGCGTTAACCCACAGCGGAATGCCCTGTTTGAATTCGCCAATCGGCGCGATTTTTATTTTTTTATCGGCTTCGTCAACGTCATAGGCGACGGATTGCCAATCTTTGCGTTTGTCGAAACCGATTCCGACGCCAGGAATCAGCTTGTTGCCTTCAGTAAAAATATCGAATGCTGCATGCAGCCGCATACCGCGACGATGGCATTCTTCGATGAAAGTTTTGAGCGGGTCGAAATCGGTATTGTATTTAATGTTCCTGTGTTCTGTGAGACGCGGCGCGATTTTTGATGGGTAAACGACATGACCGTTTAATTCTTTGGTGTATAGAATAACTGTGTCGAAACCCGCTTGTTTGGCTTTTTCCGCAAAGGCGGCGATTGATTCACGGTTTGCAATTACATCAGCCGAAGCCGTTGAAGAAACCCAAATTGAGTTTAGCGGCGCGGAAGATTTTTTTTGCGCGTTTGCTTCCAAATTGAGGAAACAAATCGCACAGAGAACGGTAAATATTACTGAATTTAAGCCAAATCTTTTCACAATTTCACTTTATTTTTGCGGCGTCCCGAAAATGTCAATCTTTTCCGCGCCTTTTGCGGCGTCTCCTGTTGTAACGACCATATTTGCTTGGTTCGGGCAGCGCATATCGGTAAACCGCGTTTTGTCCATCGGCAACTGTTTGGCTTCGCTTCCTGCGCCGCGCAGCAAAAGAGTTTGCAGCCATTCGGCGCCCGTCACTTGTGCTTTCGTCGGCTGCTCCCGTTTGTTTTCGTTACCAAACTGGTCAATCGCGTTTACCCGCTTGAATTGACGCGGGACGTTTGGTTGAAAGCTTTTGGCGTCAAACTCGGTTTGAAAAACTTTCTTTTGCGCGGCGTCTGCGATGACTAAACGGAGCTTGCCGGGTCCGGCTACGATAACAGCCATTTGAACGGTTTCGCCCGGATAATAATAAAACTGCTTTTCCGCCGGAGCGCTGTTCCAGGTTTCGTTGCGCCAAAAAGGTCGAAAAGCGTTTCGTTGTTCGCTCTTTTTGCCGTTTTCGTCAACCGTAAACTCCCAGGACAACCCAGCGTCAATTTCCTGATTTCCGGCTCTTCCGCCCATATAAACCGAAAAATTATCGAGCGGCTGTTTCGTTGTTGCATTTAGTCTGGCTTCATCAACTTTCGGAGTTCCCAGTTTGATGACGCCGACAATTCCCGTCCAAACGTCAAAGCTCGAAACGGCTTTGCGGTAATATGCGCCGGGAAAACACGGAATCGAAGTTGCGGGCGCAACCTCGCCAGCCGCGTTTAAAATCGGTTTCGGCGCATCGCCGATTGTCACGTTGTCGCCGATTTTTAGATTTGCAACCACCCATTTACGCGCCGCGCCATGCGCACTCAAAACAATGCCTTTTTTATCGGTTTTAATTGCGCCCGGATCGGGTTTGTTTTGCAGGTAAACCGCTCCGGCACGGTCTTGAATCGCAACTATTTTGTTGTCAACGATCAAAACGTCAATGCCGGATTGATTCGTCGGCTTTTTCTCGTAAAACTCTGCGGTATAAATGACGATTTCTTCGTTGTTGCGCTGCCGGTCTTTACCCGCAATTGAATACGTTTGACCGTTTGCCGCCGTCACCTGCAAATTGTTTTGAGCGAAAACCGAAACATACGAAACGGAAAGAATCAGAAAAAGGAAAATCAAACGCATAATTTATTTCACCTCAAAAACCAAAACGCCGCCAAAATCAAACCGCCGATGCAGACAATCATCATCGGCGCGAGAGTTTGTTTGGTCAGTTCTTCAACTCGAACTCCGGTAAAATTTGCAATCCAAACGTTGTGCGTGTTTGTCGGATCGCAAACGTTCTGCACCTGCACGATTGACATAATCGCCGCCAGAAGCGCGAGCGCGGGCAGAATTTCCGCTCCGAACATAATCGAAAAAATGCCGATGCCGACGCCGAAAACATTGAGCGGTCCGCGATACAGCGCGAGCGGCGAGAGCAAGCCGAAAAACAAAACGTAAGAAACCGCCGTTTGCAGCGGCAATGCGCGAATCATCGGTTCGAGCGCGGCTTTGACCGCCGGAAGCGAGAGCGCGTTTAAAAGCATTCCGATTCCCATCATCAAAATCGCCGCCGGCGCTCCGTCTTCAACTCCGCGCACGACCGCCGCCGACAGATTTTTAATTGCAAGTCTCGGCTGCGTCGTCAAAACGCCGAACAATGCGCCAATGATAAAGGCGGGAATAAAATCAATTTTAATTCCGAAATAATTAAAACCGAAAAACAAAACGAGCGGAATAATCGGCGTCAAAAGCGAAACGAGCGGAACATCGCGCTTGAGATTTCTTTCGATGAATTCTTCTTTCGTTTCCGCCGTCAAAAACAAAACCTCGCCCGAACGTTTTGCCGCAATTATCGAATAAACGACGACCGTGACAACCATTACGCCCAAAAGCGCGAAAGCAAAGCCCGGCACTTCGGCTGGCAAAGGCGCGTTTGCTTCGACTTTTAATAATTGACGGTAGAGAGTAAATAAAATGGGATTGAAAATAAATCCCGTTCCGAATGCGAGCAGAAAAAGAGTCGCCGCCAGGCGGCGGGGCAATCCAAGGCTCATCAAAATCGGCAAAACAAGCGAGCCGACCGTGATAATCGCGCCCAAGCCTTGTAAAGTCGTGAACAGAACCGCCGTCACGAACATTAAACCGAATGCAACGACCATCGGGCGGTCTCCGCCAAATTCAGCAGCGCGTTTGATAATAGCTTCGGCGATTCCGGTTTGCAGCATCACGCGCCCCATCATCGCTCCGGCAAAAACCGCCACATAAACGGCTGCTAATTTTGTGCTTCCGGCGGCAACGACATCGTTCAGGATGCTGATAAACGGCAAACCGACAAGAGCCGCCGTCGCAATCGCCATTGCCGGCAAAGCGAGCAAAGCCGGGACTTTGCGCGTAAACATCAACGCGGCAAAGATTGCGAAAATAGCAAGGATTAATACCCCGGTCATCGAGAAGAGGAGAAAAGGAGAAGAGGAATCAAAGAAAAGAGAAAACTAATTTCTTCCTTTCTCCTTTTCTCCTCTTCTCCTCTTCTTCATTAAAACGTATAGCGTCCGACGAGCTGGATAATTCGCGGACGATTGCCTAATGTATTTTGATCAATTAATGTTCCGAACGTAGCGCTTCCGGCGGAATAAGAAGTAACCGGCGTCCCGAAAACCACCCAGTTAAAGGCGTTCAAAAATTCGGCGCGAAGCTGGATTTTTTGTCTGCCCTCGCTCCAGGCGATGTTTTTGATAATTGACAAATCAACGTTTTTATAGTTGTCGCGTCGAATGTCGTTGTAGGTTCTCGCAGAATTACCGAACTCAAAATTATTAACATTCGGCGAGACGAATGCCGCCCCGTTGAAAACGGATAAGCCCTGCCGAGCAAGCTCGCCGAAGTTTCCAGCCATCGGATCAACACCTTCGACGCGGTTCGGGCGAATCTGTAAATTGCCGACCGCCGCCAAACCGGTGGTCGGAAACCCGACGGAATTGGTAATCGTCAGCGGAGTGCCCTTTTGGAAAACGGCTGTGCCGGAAATCTGCCAGCCGCCGAGCAAAGCGTTGGTCAATCCGCCCCAGTTTCCGCCAATCCATTTGCCTCTGCCGATTGGCAGTTCGTATGTGCTGCTGATTGTAAAACGGTGCGGAACGTCGAGCGTCGAATACGAATATTCTTCGTCGTAATTAAAGATGTCCTCGGCGTTTGTCGCATCGCTCGACCGCGCGCCGTTGCCGACGCCGCCTGTGTCGAGCAGTTTTGACCAAACGTAGTTTGTCAAAAGCGAAAAACCGTCGCTGAAACGTTTTTGCAGATTGACTTGCAGTGCGTGGTAATTACTGTAGCCGATGTGCGGACCGAAATTTGTCACGTCCTGATACTGCGGGAAACGCCGGAGCAGTTGAGCGCGGGCAATCGTTGCGCCATTAAAAGCCGCAGCGCTTGGAATCGAGCCTTGCAGCGGATTTGCTACCTGCTGAGTAAGAAATGCTGCGATGTTCGCGCAAGCCGCGTTCGGATTAGCTGTTGTCGGGCAAGTTCCGGGATTCGCAAAATTGGTTCGAGCGTAATTTAAAACATCCGGCGAAAGCTGATTCAGGTTGACACTGCGCGACGGCAAATTGCGTCCGGCGCTTCCGACATACGCAACGTCCATAACCAGATTTTTAGCAAGCTCGCGTTGAAGAACCAAATTCCACTGCGAGTTGTAAGGATTCGGACGATTCGGTTCGACGGCTGCGTTAAGAGTTGTGCCCAACGCGGTTAGAGGACCGAGCGTATTGCCGCTCTCGGTTCTGACTCCGTTCGGGAACGGATTTGAAAGAAAAACGGTCGAGCTTGTGACTTGTCCGGTTCCGGTCGTGAATGACGATTGCGTAACCGGGTCTGTAAAGCTCGTTCCGAGCGCCGCCGCGCCTTCGAGCGAGATCGGCAAAAAGAACACTCCGAAACCCCCGCGCAAAGTGGTTTTGTCATTGATGCTGTAAGCAAAACCGATGCGCGGGGCGAAACGATTGAAATTGGTTTCGGTTTGCGCTCCTTTCGGGAAGTTGAGCACGCCGGTTAGATTTTTGATGCCGGGATTAAGCGCGGCGACCGCCGGATCGAGCGTAATCGTGTTGAGCCGCGTTTGAACGCTGCCTGCAATCGGTGAAGCCGCGTCAAAATCGAAATTGGTAATCAACTGCTGCGGGTTTTCCGTGCCGGTTTCAAAATCCCAGCGCAGACCGAGATTAAGCGTCAGATTGCGAAAAATTTTCCAGTCGTCCTGAACAAAGCCCGCGCCGTAATGATGGAAGATAGTGATCGGCGTTTGAACTTCGCGGTTAATGCCGCTGGGAATGCCGAGCAAAAATGAAGCAAACGACGAACCGGCTGCTTCAACAGGAGTCACGGTCGCCGAAGGAATGGGACCGGCTGTTGCGGCGCGGTTAAATGTAAAAGAGCCGGTCGGCGAAGCGAGCGCACCGAATTGAAACGGATAAAAGCGATACAAACGATATTCGCCGCCGAATCTGAACGTATGCGAACCCTTAACCCAGGTTATAGAGTCGGCAGCCATATGCGTATCGCGCGGCTGGTCGTTGCCCGCGCCGCCGAGAATGCCTGTCCCAATTTCACCGCCCGCGATGCCGCTGCCGATGGTAAAGGTCGGAAATATCAATCGGGTTGCGTTATCACGTAAGCTCGCAGGCAAACCGAGCGTTGTCGGGTCAAATCCGAGACTGTTTGAAGCCTGTTTGGCGTGCGCCCGCGTGTAGCCGTAACGAAAATTGTTGATTAAATTGGAAGTAAGACTGTAAACGTGATTCAACGTCGAGTTAAAAAACGTATCGCGCTGAACCGTAATCGGCGCTGCAATCGTATCGAGAAAATTCGGCGGAGCATTTTTACGCTTTTCGTAATTGAAACGCGCAAAAAAGTTTTGCCTTTCCGAAACTGTATGGTCAATGCGCCCGGAAACCAAATCGCGGTTAAATTCGGTATTGCCCGCAAAAGCATAGTTATTGACCAAGCCCGGACGATTCGGCAGCGGCAGATACTGCAAAACGGCTAAAGCCACCGGATCGAGGCACGCCGATTGGCGGCTGACCGAGGTCGTGCAAACCGGGAACTGAGAACCGCTTAGATTATTACCCGCAATTATCGGTCTGCCCGAAACCGTCGTCGTCGTCGTTGCCCCGGTCGCAAGATTTGTTACGGATTGTGTGTATGGCACTAATGAACCGAATGGGTTGTAAATCTGTCCGCTCAAAACAGGTGTTCCGGCAACGCAGCTTGGATTTCCTGCCGCACAGGTATAAGTCGTGCGTGTGGTTGCAGTAGTACTCATTAAAGGAGTACTTTGCAGTAATTCGCCCAAATCTCCGGTTCGCATTCTCGTCGTCGGGACGGTTAAGATTCTCGTTGTCGGATTTTTCTCGCGGCGCAATTCATAGTTGGTGAAAAAGAACGTTTTTTCAACTTTTCTCGCAAATCCGCCGTCATTTTCCCCGAAATTGAAAAAGTACAGAGGACCGCCGATTGCGCCGCCAAATTGATGTTTCTGCGAAGTGTTGATGCGCGGGATGCCATTGCGGTTATTTCTAAACCCGTTGGCGTTCAAGTTGCCGTCCTGATAATACTCGTAAAGCGCACCGTGAAATCTGCCCGTCCCGGCTTTGGTGGAAATCGTGACGATGCCGGCGCCGGTGCGTCCGTAATCGGCGGGCGCGACGCCCGAAATAACTTTAAATTCACGAATTGCATCCTGCGGCGGCGAGATTGCTACACCGTTAAAATCGCCGATTGTATTCGTTACGCCGTCAAGCAAAATATCGTTGGTCGAAGCGCGACCGCCGCTGACCGAGAAATTTGAATCAAAGAAATTACGGTTGCCGAATGAACCGACCGGACCGCTCAGCGCGTTGTTAGGCAGCGCAGCACCGGTGTCAATCGTTCCCGGAACGAGATTGACAAACGAGAAAATGTTTCGCTCGCCAGTCGGTAAATCTTCAATCAGACGACGTTCGACGGTAGTTTCGAGGTTTGACGTTTCGGTTTGCAGAATCGGCGTTTCATCGCTGCCGACATTAACCTGAACTTCTCCGCCCGTAACGCTCAGAGTAAAGTCAATGCCAGCCGTTTGAGCTACTTCGAGCTGAATATTTTCGCGCGTAACCGGAGCAAAACCGTTTTTTTCAATTCTGATGTTGTAGTTGCCCGGCTGCAAGAATGCGACCGTGTATTGCCCTTCGTCGTTGGTCGTCGCCGTTTTAACAAGTCCGGTGTCAACTGAGGTCACGGTAACGGTCGCGCCGGGAACGACAGCCGCATTCGGGTCTGATACGGTTCCGGTCACGGTCGCCGTAATTTGTTGGGCAAAAGTTGAGCTAGAGAGCAAGGCGAGCAAAAACAGCATCGCCGACGATAAGGAAACATTTTTTTTCAAGCGGATCATTAATTTTCTCCTGAATCTGCTAAAACTGTGCAAACGCTTTGTTGCTTGCTGCGCTCGAATCAAAAAATGAAACGGCGCGAAAAGCATTCGCTTGGTTTAATTACGTTTTTTTTCTCTAAAAGATTTACTTCCGAATGTTTTATTGAATTTGTTTTTCGGGCGAAAAATTCAGCATCGTTGCCGATTGCGGCAAAAACAATATAAACCGGAAAAAACCGCCGGAAAAACAAATTTACTTTTCTCAAGAACACAAATTATAAAGACAAAAAGAAGTGGGCTAGACCACCTGATTTAACAGAAAATCAACGGGAAAGTCAACCGAGGATTCAAATTTCCCCACAATAATTCAACAATTGAAAATTTGAATTATTTGCAGTTTAGTTTGAAATCAATATCAGCTTCAAACGCCCGGTTCCAGGGCAGATAAAAACTGAAATCATCGCTCGGTCGGCAATTTGAACCGGCGAATATAACCGCTTTGTCGGCAACGTAATGCTTGCGCATTTCGGCAAACCCGAATTTTTCGACCTCGGCTGTTTGCGCTTCGGTAAAACGAAGCTGATTCCATTTTCTTTCAGCCGCAAACTTTCTGATTTCCGGTCGCACGACCGCGTTGTAAATATAATCGTCAAGCCAGCGATGAAACAAAAACCAGTTTTGCTCTTCGGAAATTCTCGATTTAACTTTTGAATTTAAATTCGAGCGCCTTCTCGTTGATTCATAAAGAACCGCTTGCGGCAAAGCTGTTCCGATCATATTTCCCGCCGTGTTCCAGGTCGCGAAACCGCTGAATTTGAGAATCAAACCGCGCCTTTTGATTTCGTCCATAAACTTCGGTTCCGCGCCTTCGGTTTTCGCCGACGGGTCAACATCAACCAGAATGATTCGTTTGCCTTGCTTAATTTTTTCTTCGATTTCGGCGGCAAACGTCTCGGCGCGTCCCGGCTCAAAACGCGAGGCAAAAACGTAAAACAGCAAATCGGCTTGTTTTTCGTCCGCAACTTCGCGCCCGCCAACCGCACGGATGTGATAACTGACGGTTTCAAACAGCTTGCGGTCTTCAAACGGCATCACTGCTGTTCTCGTTGCCTCCGAAGAATAAACGGCTTTGACACGCGGCGCATATTTGTCTTTGCTGCTGACGAAACGCGCCATCAGCAACATCGAAACCTCATCCGCGCCGGGTTGAACCGGAATTTTTTCGCTCAAGCCGAGCCGGTCGATTTCGGCAAGCAGCCGCTCGCGCTCAGCGACGTGAACGCCCGTCGGATGCGCGTCGTCCTGCGAAACGATCAAATAATCAAACACGCCGTTTTTGGCAAGCTCAATCGCCTGAAAATTCCCAGCCAAATCTCGCTCGCGGGCGAGCTTGTAGTTTGTCAGAGCCTCAGTCGGAATTTCTTTTTCAAGCTTGCGAGCTTCGGCTTGAAGCTTTTCATCTTTGACCGGCGAAATTTCCGCCCAGCGCGCCAATTTCACGCGATACGATTCGTTGACGACGTTTCCGGTCGGTGCGAGCCGCATAATCACGCTCGAACCGTAAATCGGCAGACGCGGCGCTTTTTTCTTCAACTCGCGGATAAAATCAATCCGTTTTTGCGCGGTTTCGCGCGTCACATTGCCGTATTCGCGCATCGCCACAAGACCGCCGTAAGCGAGCATATCGAGCGACACGACGAGCGCGTCAAACTGCTTCAAATCCTGCTGCCCCAGCCAAGCCATAATTTTTTCCGGCTCGCCCGGCGTCGTAAATTTGCCCAGCATTTCGCGCGGCGGCGCAACGACTTCGATGTCGCCGACCGGACCGAGCCTGACCGGAAACTGTAAACAAGGCGGTCGGTCATCGAGCGGAACAAGCAAAATCCGCGCGCCGTATTTCGGTTGAGTTTGCGCGAAAATTGCCGTCGAAAGTAAAAATACGGCGAGGAAAAGTCCAACAAATTGTTTAGTGAATTGATATTTATTTGAATTCATCTGTAATTACTTTTGCTTAATTTTTCAATCAAATCGTCGGTCAAATTCTGTGCAGCGAACAAACCGAAACCGTCGAATTTGAATTTTCGCTCGATTTCCAAATAATTCTCGTTCAACTTCTTTTCCTTCGGATTGTAAAAATGCCCGATAAAAAGCGCCGGATAAATCTTGGTTTTCGTCGGAACATCACGGCGAAATTCTTTTGCCCAGTTTTCAACTCGCTCGTAATCAGTTGAATACAGCATTGGCAGCAGAGCGTCAACCGAGCCTTTTTCCGCCCATCCTTTCCAATCCTGCATTTTGACCCGCAGATTTTCTTCGATGTCAGGGAAAACCGCCGCCGAAATTTCCCAACGCGGACGTTTTTTTCGCACAATCTCCGCAAGCTCTTCGACCGTTTGGGTAATCTGTCTGGTTTTCCAATCCTGCCAGATTTCCCATTCTTTCGGCGTTTGTTTCGGATCGAGTTTTTTCGCGTCAAGTCCTGTTTCTTTGTAAAATGCGGCGAGCGTCAGCGGATTGTAATCGAAAGATTGTTCGTTTGTGTGAAGCGGATAACGAATATAATCCCATTGCACGCCGCTGAGCTTCGGATATTTTTCGGCTAATTCGGAAACGACCGCCCGCAAATATTTCCTCACCGCCGGATTTGAAGGCGAGATAAAAACTTTGTAAATATCGCGGTTTGCGCCTTCAGCTTCCGATTTAATTAGCGGCGAGACGGAAGCGTCGAGAATCGCCCAATCAGGATGTTTTGCAAAAATCGGCGATTTTTCCAAACCTCCGAGATTCGTATTCCATTGATGAAAAACGTGCAGCCAGGCGTGAATTTTTAAATTGAGTTTTTCGCCTTCTTCCAGATAAGTTTGCAGAACGTCCCAACCTTTGCCGTTTTCCGCCGTGCCATAAGGAATTGCCAGCGGTCGCTGCGGCGCCACGCGCGAAGGATACATCGCAAAACCGTTCCAAAACGCTTCAACGTAAACCGTATTCAAATTGGCGCGTTTAATTTTTTCCAACTCAGCACGAATAAACTCGCGCCCTTTCGCCTCGTCTTTGCGTGTTTCTGCGGTCGCGCCTATAAACGGTCGCACCCAAACACCGCGCACTTTTTGCGCTTGGGCATGCCAGGAATAATAAAAATCGTTTTTCCGAGCTTTCCCGAAAACCGCTAAGGCGAGACATAAATATACGAGCAAACCGCACAGAACATTGACGTTCGCGCCCTTCGCCAAAAAGCTCATAAATTCGTTTTCGATAAAAAGAACGTCGCGCGATAACGGTCGGCGCGGTAAATCGTCCGCACGGCTTCGACTGCTCGATTAAGCGCCGTAAATACCACGCGATTGACAACCAGCAACGGGGCGTTTGTTTTAACTCCTAAAAGCTGAGCCAGCGGCGGCGCGGCGCATTCGGCTTCGAGCACTTCTTCTGCGTGATCAATCTCGACCGAAAAATGCTTTCCGAGAACTTCGTAAAGAGAAACTGTTTCAAAATCAAAATTGTCCAATTCGGGGCATAATTTAACGGGCAGAAAAGCGACTTCGTGAGCCATCGGAACGTTATTCACAAGCCGCAAGCGTTCGAGCCGAAAAACTTCCGAATCAACTTCGATTCCCAGACTTTCCGCGACCGGCGCGCTCGCCGCCTCGCGCCGAAGCTGCAAAACCTTGCTGCGCGGCTCAAACCCGCGGCGCTGCATTTCTTCGGTAAATCCCCCCAAATTCCGCGTGTGAACGTCAAGTTTACGACGCGCGACAAACGTTCCAACGCCACGTTCCTGATAAATCAAGCCTTCCTGCCTGAGCGTGCGCAAAGCCTGCCGGACGGTCATCCGGCTGACGTTAAATCTTTCAGCCAATTCGCGTTCCGATCCAACCGCGTCGCCCGCTTTCAACTCTTTCGAGTCAATGCTTTGTCGTAGATATTCGTGAATTTGTATGTGCAGCGGCAAATTGCCGTTTCGGTTGAGTTCCATCTTTCAATCTACTGATTTTTCAATCGCAAACTAAAATTTTCAAGCGCAAAGAGAATTTTTAACGGCTAAACGTATCATTAAAAGGCGAGAAATCACAAACAGCTCATTATATGGGGCAAAAAACGGGGACATAACAAAAGCCTTGCAAATCAGATAATCTTGCAAGGCTTTTGTTGGGGCTAAAGGTTAGATTTATTTTTAATTCAATTTGGCTGCATCGGCTTTTCCATTGCCGTTACCGTTTTTCTCGCGTTTCAAACCGCCGATTTGAACGGGCTTTTCGCCTTTCAGATTCTGCTTCTCCAAAACCATCTGGTTATAGAGCTTACGCATCATCTGCATTTCTTCCGCCGCCGTTTTCGGACCTTCCATATCAGGTTTATTCGGGCGTTCGAGGTCAACATCGTTTAGAATAAACGCGGCTTGAGCGGCTTCGACTTCGACGTTTTTGCCGCGTGCGAAAATCTCGTGGCGTCCGTGTTCCTGATACCACTTGGCGACCGTCGCGTTCTGGTGCATATGCTCGATGATATTGCGCCAGCCGATACCTGTGTTATAAGCGCAGAACGAAATCTCGCCTTCCTGCGTGCCGTAAGGAATAATGCACATTTCGGTGCGGCGGAAATCGTAGTTGAATAAATCCTGAAACCACATTCCGGCAATAAACAAAAAGTTCCAAGGGTCTTTGCGGCGTTTTTCGATGTCTTCCATCGTTCGGTCGGGTCCGACTTTACCATAGTCTTTGCCGGTCAAGCCGAACGATTTATCGAACTTGGCGAAAATGCCTTTCAAAGTCAGACTGTGCGGAGCGCCGTAAGGATTGTAGTTTTTCAAAAGCGCCAAGCCCATCATAGCGTTTGAAACCCATTTGCCGCGATTGGTATCGGTAATGTGTTTCATATCTTCGACGAGTTCGGGAATGTTCAAGAATGCCGGAACAGGTGCCATTTCTTTGGTTTCTTTGTTAATCATTACCGCAGTTCCGACGCCGCAGTTCGGGTGGCATCCGCAGGAAACTTGTCCCCATTCGGCTTCCGGTCCGTGAACCATATCGGCGAAATCCGCAAACGCGCCCATCAGAGAAAGCGGAAACCAGTCGCGCGTCGGCTCTGTAATTCCGACTTGACCTTTTACGTCGTAAGCCAGATGCGACAAAGTATAGCGCTGCTGCAAACGGCGCTGCTCGGTAATGTGTTCATCGCGTCCCGTAAACGAAACCGGCTGGAACGAAACAAATGCGATTTTCTTCGGATTTTCCAGAGCGAAACGAACGACCGAACCGACCTGATCGTTGTTGATGCCGTTAACAAGCGTCGTAACAAGTACGATGTCAACGCCTGCTTCGTGCAGATTGTTGATCGCGCGCAGTTTTACGTCGAAAAGGTTTCCGACTTGGCGGTGCGAGTTGGCGTCGTTACCGATTCCGTCAAATTGCAGATAAACGAAACGCAATCCCGCTTCAGCAGCCTCGCGGCAAAATTCTTTTGATTTTGCAAATTCGATTCCGTTGGTCGCTGCTTGCACCGAGTTGTAACCTACTTTGCGTGCATAGCGAATTCCTTCAATGAAATAAGGAGAAATCGTCGGTTCACCGCCTGAGAATTGAACACTCATCTGGCGACGCGGCTTAATGGAAATCGCATTGTCGAGGATTTCTTTGATGTCTTCCATCGAAAGCTCGTGAACGAAACCAACTTGGTTGGCGTCCATAAAACACGGGTCGCACATCATATTGCAGCGATTTGTTAAATCTACCGTCAACACTGCACCGCGACCATATTTGATTGTCGAAGAACCGTGATTGTGAAGTTTCTCGTCGTTATGTGAGGCGATGTCGCGTCCGGGAAAATTGGCTTCGATGTGTTTTAAAAACTTCGAATCAATTGCCATTAGGTCTTCAAAGTGACCGTGAGTCGGACAATCTTTAATCATCCAGATTTGCCCGTCGCGCTCGATAATCTGCGCTTTGATCTCGCCGATTTTTTCGTTGAGTAAAACTGACACATCTTTATTGCCGTTCAAAATATCTTCGCGCGCTTCAATCACGCAATTCGGGCAGAGCGAATCGGTTGTGCGCGGAAAACCGAGCGTGGGCTTCGATTTTTGCCAAGATTTCAGAAGCGGTTTATCCGACCATTTTGGAGTGAAAGACGGATTCGGTTTGTATTTATTAACTGATTTGATGACATTGAAAAGACCGCCGGCAACAACCGTCAATCCTTTTTCAAAATGCTTAATTGGTCTCATTTATTTTTCTCCCAGCAGTACAAATTCACTAAATCGGACTTAAAGGTTCGGAAATTCGGATGACATTGCAAATTTCACCGAACTCTAACGCTCAAGCAGCCAATTTCAACAAATGACCGCAGTAAATTATTTTCAAAATTAAAACTGAACATTTAGACGGCGTGACTGCTTAAAATATTCTAGGTTTTAAAAGCAATAGCCGTGCCTCCGCGTGCCAAAATCATAAACTGCTAATTTAGTAGATTTATAACATCAACAAGTAAAACTAAAATCGGCAGAAAGCAATTTGCGACACAGATTGAAAAACACCAAAGACAATTCGCCCCATTTTGACACATCCTTTTAAATCCAGACTTATAAATCTTTCCACATCGAGATAACAAACCAAATCTCATAAATGCACATTTTTAATCGGTATATAGAAAAACAAGCCGGGTCGGCGGATTTTCGTTCACCTATCGTTCACCTATACGCAGTGCTTAAGCACTGCGAAAAACGCTACTTCAAGTAAATATTAAGGTTAGCGCCAGAAGTCGTTATAAAAAAAAGACTTTACAACAGTAAAAACTCTGTGCTAGATTCACAAACGTTTCAGCTTTTAAGCAGTCCGGCAAGCAACGCACAAACTCTTAAGCATTTTTAGGCGAACAAAAGGTGAACTAACCCGTTATGGCAATTCGCTTCGGAACATCAGGTTGGAGGGCAATTATCGCGGATGAATTTACATTTGATAATGTACGCCGCGTTGTCAAAGCCATTGCCAATCATATTAAAGAACAGGAAAATGCGCCGAACGCGAAAATTATTGTTGGTTGCGACACCAGATTTATGGGTGAGCAGTTCGCAGCTATCAGCGCGGAAGTGCTTAAAGGCTACGGATTTCAAGTTATGCTGTGCGGTTCGCCGACCCCGACGCCGGTTATTTCGCACGCGATTCGGCACGAAAAAGCCGTCGGCGGAATAAATTTCACAGCCTCGCACAATCCGCCGCAATATCAGGGAATCAAATTTTCAACGGCGGACGGCGCTCCGGCTTTGCCGAACGTCACGCGGAGAATCGAAGAATTAGTAACGGCGGCTAATTTACCGGAAACCGTTTCCGGCGCAACCGGAACAATTGAAGACTACAGCCCGCGCGACACTTATTTTGAAGATTTGCGCAGCAAAATCAGATTCGATCTGATTCGACAAGCCGGAAAATCCTATGTTTACGATCCGCTGTGGGGAACGGGACGCGGATATTTGGACGAAATACTTCGGCAGGAAGGCTTGGATGTCACAACGATTCACGATTGGCGCGATGTCACTTTCGGCGGACGCGCGCCGGAGCCTTCGGCGGAAAACGTTTCGGAATTGCGCCAAGCAGTCGCGGAAAAAGGCTCGATTCTCGGTTTGGCGACCGACGGTGATGGAGATCGTTTTGGAATTTTAGACGCTGACGGCACTTTTATTACGCCCAATGAATTGATTGCGATTTTAACCGATTATCTGGCGGAATCGCGCGGATGGGCGACCGGCGTCGGGCGTTCGGTGGCAACCTCACATTTGGTTGACCGTGTTGCCAAAGATCGCGGTTTGAAACTTTATGAAACGCCGGTCGGGTTCAAATACATCGGCAAGTTGATCGTTAATGACCAGATTATTTTGGGCGGCGAAGAATCAGCCGGACTTTCAATCAAAGGTCATTATCCCGAAAAAGACGGAATCTTGGCTTGTTTGCTCGCCGCCGAAGCGGTTGCCGCGCGGGGCGCGAGTCTAACAGAACAGTTAAACGATATTTATGCGCGCGTCGGCAAGCTCGAATCCGGTCGCATCGGCGTTCGTCTAACGCCGGAAATCGCGGCGTCGCTCTTGCAAAAGCTCTCGCAAGAACCTGCGATGATCGGCAATCGTCAGGTAGCGGAAATCAACCGGATTGACGGCGTGAAATTTATTTTCGCGGATGGCTCCTGGGTGTTGATGCGTCCTTCGGGGACTGAACCTCTCGTCCGCGTTTATGCCGAAACTGAAAATTTATCCGATTTGGAGGTGCTCCTTGAACAAGGTCGTCAATACATACTCGCTCAATAATCGTCTCGCCGCTCAACGTCCCTCGCCGCTTGCCGCTACGGCAAATACAGCGCGCCCGGTCGCCGGCACGTCTCAGCGCAAAACGCCCGTCTATCTGCCGGGACGTGCCGAAGCGCGCGAACGAATCGCCAAGCGCGCCGCAGCGCGACGAAATAAATTTATCCCGAATTGGATAATTTTCGTTTTTGTAGTTGCAATAACCTTTGCACTGTGTGTTATATTGAATGTCAAAACCCGGTCAGAGATGCAAAAAGAGCTGTTAGACCAACAGCAATTGCATACCGAAATTGAACAATTACAAAATTTTAATTCCGCTCTTGCCGACGAAGTTCGTCGTTTGCAAAGCGATCCGGCGACCATCGAACGCGCAGCGCGCGAACGTCTCGGAATGGTCGGAAAGAATGAACAAGTTCTAGTTCTCGCTCGTTAAACAAAGCGGAGAGTTTGACCTGCAAGAATTTGATAATCAGCCTACCTTTGAAATAACCACAGTACGCCCCGCTCCGCGTACCTTCCCTGCTTTCCTTCCAATTTTTGCGGCTCAAATCTTAAAAAGGTTTGAGCCGCTCCACATTTATCTATTAAATTACGAATTTCAAATTACGAATTACGAATTGAAACAGATTCCTTCATTCGTAATTCGTAATTCGTAATTGACCGATGAGGATTTTGCACATTTGCTCGGCGAAAACGATTGGCGGCGGCGAGCGCCACGTTGCGGATTTATCTAATTTGCTGGCGGCGCGCGGTCACGAGGTTTTCGCCGCTTTGCCGCCCGATTCGCCGCTCGGAAATCTGCTTTGCTTGCCTCCTGAAAATCTAATAATCTCTCGAATGAGAAATGCGCTTGATGTTTTGAGTGCGCGGCGTCTGGCAAAGTTTGTGCGAGAAAAGGAAATCGAAATCATTCACGCTCATGCGGCGCGCGATTATTTACCGACGGCAATCTGCTCCAAATTGACAGGAAAACCTTTTGTTTTAACGCGCCACGTTTTATTTCCGATGAAACGAGCAAACAGTTTTTTTCTGGGCGGCGCAACCGGAGTTATTGCCGTTTCAAATGCGGTCGCCGGTGTTCTGAAAACAACCTTTCCGCCTGAAAAAATAACGACAATTTATAACGGCATTGACCTCAAACGCTTTTCCTTCAACCCGAAAAAACCGAATCGTGTTTTAAAAATCGGGACAATCGGTCACCTTGCGCCGATCAAAGGACACGACGTTTTTATCGAAGCGGCAAAAATCGCGTCTGAAAAACTACAGAATGTGCAGTTTGTGATCGTCGGAGAAGACAAATCAAAGGTGGGCGAGAATCGCCGGAACATTGAATATTTAATCGCAAAATCAAATTTGGGTGAAAAAATTAAGCTCATTGGCTGGGTTGATGATATTCGTCCGATTCTGAATGATTTCGATCTGTTCGTCTCGGCGGCGCGTTCCGAGCCGTTTGGTTTGGTTCTGCTCGAAGCAATGGCTTCCGGCGTTCCAATTGTTGCCACACAAACCGAAGGCGCTCAAGAGATTATCGAAAACAATAAAAGCGGCATTTTAACTCCGCTCGAAGACGCCGGGCTGTTAGCCGAAAAGATATTGGATTTATTAAATTCCCCGGAAAAGCGGAAAAATCTGAGCGTAAACGGGCGAAAGCGAGTTGGAGATTGTTTCTCGCTTGAAAAAATGGTTTTGGAAACCGAGAACTTTTATCGCGGCGTGTTAGAAAAACAATAAAGAAAAACAATAAAATCCTACCGTTCACCAACAAGCCGTTTTTTGTTAATCTATTGTTATAGATTCAACGAAAACAAATATTTCACCAAGAAAATTATGCCGGAAGTTAAACAACAAATCGCATCCGAAATCGAAGCCGAAGTCGAACGCTGGGAAAACGAAACTTTAAATCCCGTTTTAAACAAAATTCCCGAACGCAAAAAAAGCTTTGAAGGAGTTTCTTTAGAACCCGTCGAGCGGCTTTACACGCCCGCCGACACCCAAAATATTGATTTAAAAAGCGACATCGCGTTTCCTGGGGAATTTCCCTACAAACGCGGAATCCACCCGACCGGCTATCGCGGACGTTTGTGGACGATGCGCCAGTTTGCAGGTTTCGGCTCGCCCGAAGAAACCAATCAGCGTTTTAAATATTTGATGTCGCAAGGTCAAACCGGTTTATCCGTCGCTTACGATTTGCCCGCGCTGATGGGCTTAGACGCGGATTCGCCGCTCTCGGAAGGCGAAGTTGGCAAATGCGGCGTAGCGATTTCTTCGCTCGCCGATTTTGAAACGTTGTTTGACGGAATTCCGCTCGAAGATGTGACGGTTTCGCAGACAATCAACGCTCCGGCTTCGATTTTTCTGGCAATGTATCTGGTCGTCGCGGAAAAACAGGGCGCGGATTTTCGCAAAATTTCAGGCACTTTGCAAAACGATATTTTAAAAGAATACATCGCGCAAAAAGAATGGATTTACCCGATTAAACCGGCGATGAAACTGGTGATTGATACTTTCGAGTTCTGCACCAGGCACGTGCCGAAATATAATCCGATTTCGGTTTCCGGCTATCACATCCGCGAAGCCGGCGCGACCGCTTTGCAGGAATTGGCATTTACCTTGCGCGACGGAGTCGAATACGTTCAATACGGAGTTGAACGAGGTCTTGACGTTGACGAATTCGTCCCGCGTCTGTCGTTTTTCTTTAACGCGCACAACGACTTTTTCGAGGAAATCGCCAAGTATCGTGCCGCCCGCGTGATTTGGGCGAAAACAATGCGTGACCGTTTCGGTGCGAAAAATCCCAGAACGATGCAGCTTCGTTTCCACACTCAGACCGCCGGAGTTTCTTTAACCGTCCAGCAGCCTTTGAACAATATCGCGCGCGTGGCAATTCAGGCACTTGCAGCAGTTTTGGGCGGAACACAATCGCTTCATACCGACGCATACGATGAAGCTCTCGCTTTACCGACAGATCAAGCCGCCCTGATTGCTCTTAGAACGCAGCAAATCATCGCTGAAGAAACCGGCGTCATAAATACGGTTGACCCGCTCGGCGGAAGCTGGTATCTGGAATCTTTGACTAAGAAAATGGAAGAAGGCTGTTTCGATTATTTCGACAAAATTGACGGTTTCGGCGGAATGGTCGAAGCCATCGAAGCCGGCTTCCCGCAGCGCGAATTGCAGGAATCGGCGTATCAATATCAAAAAGCGGTCGAGCGCAGCGAGCAAACAATCGTCGGCGTCAACAAATACGCGATGGCGGAAGAATTATCGAAAATTGACCTTCTAGTGATTGACGAAAACGTCCGTGCTCATCAACTTGAACGCCTGCAAATGACCAAAGACCGCCGCGACAAAGGCGCGGTCGAAATCGCTCTCGAAAAAGTGCGGCAAGCGGCGAAACGTGACGAAAACACAATGCCCGCAACAATCGAAGCGGTTCGCGCTTATGCAACGGTCGAAGAAATTTGTGTCGCTCTGCGCGATGTTTATGGCATTTACGAAGAGCCAGCTTTTTAGCAAAATATGGAAACGATGAGCAATTTACAACTTGAACTTTTGCGGCTTTACGGCAACGGTGTGTCGGAAGAAAATCTGCTTGAGATAAAAACTATTCTTGCCAAATATTTTGCCGACAAAGCGACTGAGGCGATGGATAAGGTTTGGGACGAAAAAAATTTGACCGAACAAACTATGATTGATTGGACGAATGAACATAACCGCGCCGAGAGTCGTTCTTGATACAAATATTTTAATTGCCATTATTGGTAAAAAGTCGCCGTTTCGATGGATTTTTGACTGTATTATTCAGGGCAGAATTATTCTTTGCGTATCCAACGATATTTTGTTTGAATATCGAGAAATTTTGGCAAAAAAGACGAGTCCCGAAGTTGCCGAAAATGTCGTAAATTTCATCACTATCAATCCTTATACAGAAAAAACCGACATCTTTTTCAATTTCGGACTCATTTCAGAAGACGCGGACGATAACAAATTCGTTGATTGCGCGATTGCTTCAAATGCCGTTTGTTTGGTTTCAAACGATAAACATTTTCAAGTTTTAAAGACGATTGATTTTCCGAAAGTTAAAGTTTTCGAATTACAAGAATTTGAAGAAAAATACAAAACTGTTTTGACGGAAAACATTTAAAAGTGATGTTCCAAAAAATATGATAAATCTGGTCAGAACAAACTCGGAGAATCCCGATTTTTTGGAACTCGTTCGATTGCTTGATGAGGAATTGCAGATTCGGGACGGTGATGAGCATTCGTTTTACGCGCAGTTTAATAAAGTTGATAAAATCCGGCACGTTGTAGTCGCCTACGAAGACGATGAGGCGGTTGGCTGCGGCGCGGTTAAAGAGTATGCGGAAGGCGTAGCGGAAATTAAGCGGATGTTTGTACGGGCGGAAAGACGCGGGCGCGGGATTGCAAAGAGTATTTTATCCGAGTTGGAAACGTGGGCGAGCGAGATTGGCTTTTCCGAATGTATTTTAGAAACCGGCTGGAATCAGCCCGAAGCTATCGGGCTTTATCAAAGATGCGGTTACGAAACGATTCCGAATTACGGGCAATACAGCGGTGTGGAGAACAGCGTTTGTATGAAAAAACTGCTGCGAAAAGAATAAAACACAAAGAGATTTCTAATTTACAGAGATGAAGCTTGTGAAAACCCTGTCTGCGGGTTTCATACTTGGCGTACTTCTACTTATTGGCTCTGCTTTTGTGACTTCGCGTCATCATTGGGCGGATGTTCACGTTTATCATTCCGCGGCGCATTCTCTGTTTAATAAAGGGCGTATTGATTTGTATTCAGCCGATTTTGCGGATGACGCAATAATGGATTACAGATATACGCCCTTTTTTCTATTTCTGGTATTTCCGTTTAGCTTTTTACCGTATGAAGCAACGGAGTTCGTCTGGCTGTGGCTTAATATCATTGCAGTTGTTCCGGCAATTATCGCAGTTAAAAGAGGTTTTGAGAAAACCGCAACAAATCTACGTCATATTTATCTTATTTTATTTCTATCTTTTCTGGTTTGCGCAAAGCTGTTTTTTCCTTTAATAAGAAACCTAAACGTACATCTTCTAATACTCTGTCTGATTTTCGGCGCGTTTTATTTTCTTCTCAAACAAAAGAAATTACTTGCCGCTTTGTTAATGGCTCTGGCTATCACTATTAAGATTGTTCCGGTTTTGACTTTGCCTTATTTCGCGCTCAAAAAACAATGGTTGTTCTTATCCGCGACTGTTGTTTTGGTCGTCGTTTTTAATTTGCTCCCGGCATTTTATTTCGGCGCGGATTTAAACTTCAAGCTGTTGAACGATTGGTATAATCACGTTCTTGTTAACAACGAATTTCACGAGATTAACGGACCGCTAAATCTTTCACTCAAAGGACAGCTTGAGCGTTATTTGGTCGGAGTTGATTATACAAAAAGAACTTTCGATCCTGATTACCAGAATATCAACGTGATGTCCATATCTAAAAATCAAGCTGATTGGATTTGGAGAATTTCGGTTCTGGTAATGTCGGCTGGAACGTTGTTCCTAATTTGGTTTAGCTCAAAACTAAGGAACAGAATTAGGTTTTCAAACCAAAACACTGAAAAATTAATTGACTCAAAAGATAATCTTTCTTCAAAAATGCCGAATCGATTCGATTCTTTCGCTTACAACGAATTTGGCTTGATGATTTGCTTGAGCCTGCTCATTGCACCTCGCTCGAACGGATATTATTTTTTAGCTCTGTTTTTTCCGCTGATACCGTTTATACATAATGTTTTTCGCAATAAATCAAAGTTTAATATTCTGGCTTTCGCCTTGATTTTAACGTTGACCTGCCTCTTGCCGCTGATTCCCGGACGCTCCTTTCAAAGACTGTTGCTGGTGCTGGGAGTTGATTTTTATACGGCGCTGATTTTATGGATTGCTCTGGCTTACAATTTGTATAAAGACGGCTTCAGCGTAAGAGACAAATTCGCCGAAGTAATAAAATGATTAATCTTACGCTCGTTGCAATTCCGGTTTTGTAGGGATTGTTTCCAAACTGTGTTATGTTTTCGTCACGCCTGATATTGATTTTTAATTTATGTTTAAGATTTTAGCGTTGTCCACGATTGTGCTTTTGCTGACTGTGAATATTTTCGGTCGGCAAAACGAGCTTACGATTGTTCCCAAAGAAGTCACATATAAACGTCGCGGAGCCGACATTTCCGATAATAAAAAGACATTTACAGTTCGTTATCCGGTAATCAAAAATCGTTTAAATCCTGTTCTCAAACGTAAAATCGAGAACACAATCAGTTATTGGCGCGTTTTCAAAACTTCTCTCAGAGAAGAAATGAAATCGGATTGGACTTACAGCATAGATTATCGAGTTAATTATAACGATAACGGCGTCCTGGATATTACTTTGATAATCGAAGGCTCAGGCGCTTACCCGGATTCGGCGATTAAAAATTTAGTTGTTGATTTAAAGACCGGAAAACAGCTTAAAACCGAAGATTTATTCAATAAAGCCGCGCTGCCGAAATTGCTTTCCGAAATTAGAAAAAAGATACGGAAACAAGAAGATGAAGCGATAAAAGAAACACCGGAGTTAAAAGAAACGTTTTCCGAACGGCGCAGATCATCACCGGAGTTTAATCCAACGCCGGAACAGATAAACTGGAAACATCTCGAAGAACTTTCAATTAACGATAAAGGCGTGACTTTTCTTTACGATTACAATTTTCCTCACGTAATTCAAGCGCTTGAACCTGAAGGACGTTATTTCTTTGCTTACGCCGAACTTAAGCCTTTTATTAAACGCGATGGTTTACTTGCGCGATTTATTCGTTAAAATAGTTAGTTTATGGCAGACAGAAAAATCAGAGTTTTAGTAGCCAAACCGGGACTCGACGGACACGACCGCGGCGCGAAAGTTATTGCGCGCGCTTTACGCGACGCCGGAATGGAAGTTATTTACACGGGCTTGCGGCAAACGCCGGAAATGATTGCCGCCGCCGCTTTGCAGGAAGATGTTGATGCGGTTGGAATCTCGATTCTTTCGGGTGCACATAACACGCTTTGCCCGCGAATTGTAAACCTTTTGCGCGAAAGCGGAATGGACGACACGCTCGTGCTTGTCGGCGGAATCGTGCCGCAGGAAGACATCCAGCCGCTCAAAGCCAAAGGAGTTTCGGAGGTATTTTTGCCCGGTACTTCGACCGAAGACATCGTGAAATTTTTACGCGAAAACGTGAAAGAGCGCGATTAAAATGAAATTATCGGTTGCCGAATTTTTAACACAATTACCGCAGCCGGCGAGCGATAAATACTCGGAAGGCGTGCCTTTTGTGACCGCTTTTGCGCACGGCACAATGTCAATCGAGCTGTTCGCGCCGCGCGGCGCTGATTTGCAAACGCCTCACGAGCAGGACGAGATTTATGTAGTAGTTTCGGGCAGCGGCGATTTTGTCAGGAACGGTGAATTCATAAATTTCACTGCCGGCGATGTGCTTTTCGTGCCAGCCGGAATGCCGCATCATTTTGAAAATTTTTCAGCAGATTTTGTAACCTGGGTGATTTTTTACGGCGCGAAAGGCGGCGAAAACAATCTATCAACGGGAAACGGAGAATGAGTGATTTTGTTGTATGAAAGCCGGTGATTCTCCGATTTTAATTGACACGCAAAATCACATCTTGGTCGTTCGATTCAACCGCCCGAAAGAGCGCAATCCGCTTTCAGTTGTGGTTCTCAATGAACTCGACCAAATTGTTTCCTCGCTCCATTCAAACATTAAAACCTTAATTTTTACGGGCAGCGGAGACGTTTTTGCTTCCGGAGCGAATCTCCGTGAAATCGCCGCGCTCAAAACCGAACGGGAAGTGCGCGAATTCGGTTTGCGCGGGCAGCGTTTAATGCAGAAAATTGCCGATTTGCCTTTTCCGACGATTGCCGCAGTCAACGGTTTTTGTTTCGGCGGCGCATTCGATCTGGCTCTCGCTTGCAGCGTTAGAATCGCCAGCTCAAACGCAGTTTTCTCTCATCCGGGCGCGAATCTGGGAATTATAACCGGCTGGGGCGGCACGCAAAGGCTGCCGAGAATTGTCGGCGAAGCCAAGGCTCTGGATTTTTTTTTAACAGCCAAAAGATTTTCCGCCGAAGAAGCCTTACAAATCGGCTTGATTAGCCAAATCAGCGAAAACCCGCTCGAAACGGCAATTAACCTGTTAAATCAACAATAAATTCAAAAACAAACTACTAATCGTCGCTCGATGAGCTTGAGCTGCTATCGCTTGAAGAGCCGGAATCGCTCGAACCCCAATCTGAATCGCTCGAACTTGAATCACTTGAAGAACTGCTCCAATCCCAACTGTTGGAGGATTCGCTTTCGGTTTGCCAATTGTCATTACCGGATGATTCTGCATAAGAAGGGCTTTCTTCGCCCGAAAATTGATAATGGGATTCAAACGGCGGATCGTTTGAAATATCAATCAAAGAACCCGAATAATGACGTTTTTTCTTAAAATGCGGGGTGGCGTGCGGATAAAATTGATGTTGGGCTTTTTTGCGTTTCCGGCGTCTCAGCCAAATAAAAACAACGATGGCAATAATGGGCAGGAGAATCAAAAATCCGAGAACCAACAAAATAAATAAGCCCACGAGAATTTCCAGCATACAAGTCTCCTTTTATGTCTTTTTCAAAAATCTGGCAATACCGTTCTGGCAGTCATCCGTCATTCGAGCAATCGTGTTGATGTCAACGCCCGACTGCAAGGCATTTTCAAACGTCATTCCGTCCATTTGATAAAGCAGTCGTTTCGACAACATCACCGCCGAGCGCGAAATTTTTTCAAATCCGGCGAGATAATTTTTAACCGCCGATTCAAAATCTTCGTCCGCAAAAATCTGATTGACGAGTCCGTATTTTTCCGCGTTTTCGGCGTCAAATTCCTGACCGAGCGTGATTAATTCAAACGCGCGTTTTTCCGAAACGTTGCGCCGCAAAATCGCCATTACCATTGCCGGAACAAAACCGATCTTTGTTTCGGGATAACCGAATCGCGCCGTTTTTGTCGCCAAAACAAGATCGCAAGCCGTCGCCAGACCGCAGCCGCCCGCCAGCGCGCGCCCGTGCACCGCCGCAATCACCGGAATTTTAACTCTGCGAATCAAAGCAAACAATTCCATCAGATTTTCCGCGTCAGCCAAATTATCCAGAATTGAACCTTCTGCGACTCGCTGCAAAACCGACAAATCCGCACCGGAACAAAAATCCGTTCCCGCGCCGCGAATGACAACGGCTCGCAGCGATTCGTTTTTATCGGCTTCGCGCAAATTGTCTTTGAGCGCGTTGATCAAAGCATCGTTGAGCGCATTGCGCTTTTCAGGGCGGTTGAGAGTTAGAAAGGCTGTCGAGCTTTCGATTTCAAAAATTAATTCTGACATTTTTTAATAAAATTCCGGCGTGTGAGATTTTACCCGAAATTGCGGAAAAATCTAATCAAGCAGCGGTTTCCAGTTTGCCAAATCAAAACGATAACCGGCGGCGAGGACGTGGACTTTGACGCCGAAGAGCGAGAGCATATCGTTTTTGTTGAGATGGGCGAGATTTGAATAAGTAATGTCGCCGGCATCAATAATTGTCACGCTGCCTTCGCCAATAACGCGCAAAATGTCGGATTCGATGACAATCGCCGTGTCTTCGTCAATTCCGATTCCCAAATCGCGCGGATATTGCGCGACCGCCGCGAGCAGTCTCCGCAAACGACCGCGCTGTTCAAAATGCTGGTCAATCAAAACTCCGCTGACGAAATTCATTCCGGGCGCCAATTCGACCGTGCCGAAATGATAAGCCGATTCGGGTTTTCCGCCGGCAATCATTATGTGCGACATCATCGCAGCGCCCGCGCTTGTTCCCGCGACGATGAGATTTTCGTTTTCGTAACGCTCGTGCAAAACGTCGTCAAGCTCGGTTCCGCCCAAAATCTGCGTAATTCTGGTTTGACTGCCGCCAGTGAAAAAAACTCCCGTCGCGCGCTCGACTAATTTAATGATTTTCCGGTCGTTTCCATGCTCGCGTTCGGTGATGTCGAGCGCGGCGACTTCTGCGACACCGAGCCTGCGAAAAACTTCCAGATAAGAATCAGCGGTTTCAAGAGGAACCCCGGATGCGACTGCCGAAACAAAAATTCGGGCTTTGAGTCCGCCCGCCAAACGAACGAATTCGCGCAAAATCGTGCTGTCGGCGGTTCGATTTTCCGCGCCGCCGATGATTACCAAAACGCCTTCTTTTCGCTTTTTCTTCACGACAGAAATTTAATCGAAAAAACAAAAAAAAGGCGAGTCACGCGACTCGCCTCCACCCCTAGTTTGGTCTTTGGCACTTCTCTTCCCCGTAAAGCCATGACCAGTAGCCCTTCAAGAATGGTAAATTGCTTACCATCATCCTCAGGAGACATTTAACAATTTAAACCGCCGTAAACTGCTTCACGGTACGCTCGCGTACAAAAGACCCGAAATTTCTCAGAAATTTCGGGTCTTTTACTTTCATTAATGAAAGTTTAATTACGGACGTTTTGTGTTGGTGTTCTGGTTTGCATTGCCATTACCGCCACTGGTATTTCCGCCCATTACCGAAGCGTTAGGGTTAACCGTTAATTGATTAACAACATTTGTTTTACCCTCAATGCCCTGAGCAACTTTTGCGGCTGATGCCTTTTGCTGTTGATTTGCGACCGTTCCTTTCAAAGTGATAACGCCGTTGTTAACATCAACGTTGATGGTCGAGTCGCGCAAATCGTTTGCGGTGACCAAGGCTCCGCGCGTTTTTAACCAAATCCAATAATCGTTCGCTCCCTGACCGATTGAGCCACCGGTGCGGCGCGCTTCGGCTTCGATGTTCGAACGCCCGGTGTTGGCTTCTTCGCGCGTCATATTGTAATTAAAATTGCTGTTCCCGGAAGTCGTCGTGTTTGCATTCGTCGCGCCGGTGTTTCCGGTGTTACCCGTAATAGGCGCTTGGCTTGAATTCACGACGCCAGCCGTGTTGTGATCGGCACCCGCCGCTCTGTTAGCATTTGCATTGGTACCAGGAGTCGTGCTTGCGCAACTGCTGATTGCCAAAGCCGCTCCGATTCCTAAAACTGTTAACTTGATATTCATCTTCTAACTCCTTTTTTTCCCCTGTTTTATTTTAATGCACAAAACCGCATTTCACATTTAAAAAGCAATATTTGTGCCGATTCAGACAAAGAACGCTTGAGTTATAACAAACTTGCATTCGTTTTAAAAAATTTAAGCCGCCCTGGTTTCGCCGCCGAGCAAAGTCAGAACCTCGCCGGTGATGTAGCTCGAATCAATCGGCGAAGCGAAAAAGACAAAAGCCGGAGCGACCTCTTCGGGCTGCGCCGGTCGTTTC
The DNA here is from genome assembly GCA_036388995.1 of Pyrinomonadaceae bacterium. Classification (GTDB taxonomy): domain Bacteria; phylum Acidobacteriota; class Blastocatellia; order Pyrinomonadales; family Pyrinomonadaceae; genus JALZCH01. Next base: position 53,268 of record DASVQU010000194.1, read on the forward strand.
AGAGGCGTGTCTGCGCCGTGTTCCGCAACTTTTTCCGCCTCTTTGTCCGCGACGTTTAAAGGCGTCCAGACTGGACCGGGCGAAACGCAGTTGACGCGAATACCTTTTTCAATCAGATTTTGCGCCAGCGATTTGGTAAAAGCGTGAATCGCGCCTTTCGTCGCCGAATAATCGAGCAATTCCTTGTTGCCTTCGAGTCCTGTAATTGAGCCGGTGTTAACAATCGCCGAGCCTTCCTGCAAATGCGGCAGCGCGGCGCGAGCCATAAAGAAATAGCCCATAATATTTGTCCGAAACGTTTTTTCGAGCTGTTCGTCCGTAATGTCTTCGAGCGATTTTTGATGCTGCTGGAAAGCGGCGTTATTAACCAGAATGTCGAGCTTGCCGAATTTATTTACGGTTTTCTCGATTGCATTTTGACAAAAATCGGATTTGGAAACATCGCCGGGAATCAGCAGACAGCGACAGCCTTCAGCCTCGACCGCCTGTTTTGTTTCTTCGGCGTCGGGCTGTTCTTCGGGCAAATAGACAATGGCGATGTCCGCGCCTTCTTTGGCGTACAAAACTGCGACCGAACGACCGATTCCCGAATCGCCGCCGGTAATCAGGGCGACTTTTCCCTGCAATTTTTCCGAGCCGCGATATGCGGGCGCTTTATATTGCGGGCGCGGCGTCATATCTTTTTCCAATCCGGGTTTCGGTTGATGCTGCGCGGGAAGCGGCGATTCGGGGTATGATTGCTGACCTGTTTGCGGCATAAAATTTCAAACCTCCTTAAAAAATTTAATTTTGTCCGTAAAAAAATTAAGAGCAAGATTCGTCATCCTGCTTTCGTCAAAGAAACGAAGGGCAGGGACAAATCCTGCCCCGCGAATAAAAATCTTCAAATTCAAGCCCGCTTTTTACGAGCTTGCTTGAGCATCAATCTTGTAACGGAAAATCGCGCCGACTCCGCCAACGCCCGAAAGCAACGAGTTTTCCTCGATAAACCGGACGCGCGCTGCCGAATTAAAAGCGCGTTTAATCAACTCATCGAGAATCTGTCTGGTTTCGGTCGTGTCCGGCAAAGAGTCGGTCAAAGAATTGTCGTCGCCCGGCGCGTAATCTTCCAAAACTTTTTCGACGTTTTCCTCGCTGTACCGAATTCGGCGCGGGTCTGCGAGAATCAAAAGCTCTTCGACCTGCCCGTTCGACAAAGCCGCGAGCGTTTTGGAAACTCCGTAACAGCCAAGCTCGCTCGATTCCGTAGCTCCAATCATTCTGGCGACGGCTTCGCGGTCTTGTTCGCGGTCGAATCGTTCGACGATCTCAAGGGCGGCTTCACGCAATTCTTCCTCGCTCGCATATTGGTCGAGATTCATCGTGCCGACGATTTTATCCTTTACGGCTTTCGTTAATTGATCGTCAAGGAGCTGCACAATTCTGGCTTCCTGTCCCGACAGCACAATAATTTCAATATTTTCGTCACGGACGAGCTTGTCCAAAGCCTCGGCGATTTCTTTGGCGTGTTCTTTATGAAAATTCTCGATTCGTCGTTGAAAACGCTGCTGCGACCAGCCGCCAGCTTGCTGACGCTGCGTCTTGACGTTTTGAATTTCTTCGACTTTAGTTTCGACCGGCGCATCGCTTTCAATACGGTTTGTCTCGTTGCCGAAGACATAAATGTTTGCGTTATTCGTATCTGCTTGCACCACCGCGAAACGCGGGTTTTGATTAATCAGACGCGCGAGCGGGTAAATATACGGGCGGTCAAAAACGAAAAAGCGGTTGTTTTCGATCTTCGTCTCAAACTGCGCGGTCTGGAAAAAATCAGATGCAGAGCAAGCGAAAATCGCAATGCCGTTTGCTTCGGGGCGAACTTCTTCGGACAAATACTTTTCTATTTTTTCCACGTCCGCCGCAAAGTTCTTGCCTTCTTCCGACTCGCTGTCAAATTCTGCGGCGGCATTGGCGAATTCGGTTTTGAGAAACGCGGCGTAATTGTCGCGTCCGCGGTCATCCGCCTGCGCGTTTAGATAAACACTAATAAAAGGCGAGGCGGGTTCAAATGCGGCGAGCTTTTCAATCAGACCCGCCAAAGGATTTTTCTTTAAAGTTAATTCAGCTTGCATATTTTTTAATTATTCGGATTTAGGGTGATTTTTACGCCCGGAACCGCTTTTGTTTCCGCCGCCGTCTTCTTTATTGACGGTCGCCCACGCGCGGCGCTCGGCTTCTTCTTCGGGCACGCCGCGCTTTTCGTAAGATTCTTCGATATGTTCGGCTTGACGCTTTTGTTTATCGGTATATTTCGATTTATCTCCTTGCGGCATCGTACAAAAACCTCCATTTTGTCTGGTTAGATTTCAACCTATCACCCAAGATTTTCTGATTCGGTACGTTTGCGGACAAAATCGGAAAAATTTAAAACATAAAAAGCGAAGGTCGAAACGTATTATCTCGATTGATTTCCGTCTTTTAACCTTCGCTTTTTGTTGTTTGTTTGTGTTAAGGATTCAAGTTTTCGTCACCTTCGCCTTCGAGAACGAACGTAATCATCATATTGACTTTGTAAGCCGTGATATTGTTGTTTTCGACCGAAACTTCCTGTTCTTTTATCCACGCGCCCTGCACGTTTCTCAAAGTTTGCGTTGCCCGTTTGATTCCCTGCTGAATCGCGTCTTCAAAACTTTTATCCGAAGTTGCGCTGATTTCTGTAACCCGTGCGATTGATGTCATTTGAATGAATAAGCTCCTTATTAAAAATTTCAGCTAGTGTGACATCAAAAAAAGTAATTTTCGG
>DASVQU010000195.1:0-27039 GCA_036388995.1 Pyrinomonadaceae bacterium
CAAACGTCTGTGAAACCGGATCAATCCAAACGCCCGTGCCGGTAAAGCCCGTGTGACCGAATGAGCCGAGCGGAAACAATTCGCCGCGATTGCCCGAAAACGAAGTGTTCATATCCCAGCCAAGCCCTCGCGTCGCGCCCGTTTCCGAAACTACGTAAGGTTTGGTCATCAACGCCACCGTGTTTGCCGACAAAACGCGCACGCCGTCGAGCGTTCCGCCGTTCAAAATCATCTGGCAATAACGCGCCAAATCGTCGGCGGTCGAAAAAAGTCCGGCGTGTCCGGCAACTCCACCCATTCGATATGATGTTGGGTCGTGTACTTCGCCGCGCAAAATCTTTTCACCGTTAGTTCCGTCGAATACTCCACCTAGATAGCTTTGCTGCCCCTTAATATTTTCCGTTGGTGCAATGCGCTCTTTATTTATTTTTGGTCTGTTTCCGTCAACTTTATTAACCAGATCGCCGATGAACTGCGAATCTTTCATTTGCAACGCAGCAAATAAACTTTTCTGAGAATAACCGTTAAGAATTTGTGGCTGCGCTCTATTTAGAACAGGGCAGCCGGGAGTGAGATTATCCAATTTGCAGGCAATACGTTCAACAATTTCGCCTAAAACAATAAAACCGATGTCAGAATAGACAAATCTAGTTCCAGCGGGTGCACGTAACGGCTCATTTATCAGAGCCTGTATCATTCCGTGTTTTTGTGACCATTTTTCCCGCAAATCGAAATCCGGCTGATAGCCAGATGTGTGCGTCAAAAGCTGTTGAATCGTCACGCGCCCGGAATCTTTGCCTTTGAGTTCGGGAATAAACTGCTCAACACGGTCGTTCAGACGAATTTGCCCGCGTTCGAGCAAGATCATAATCGAAGTCGCCGTGGCAATCGGTTTGGTCAGGCTGGCGGCGTCGAAAATCGTGTCCAAAGTCATTTTCTCAATCGTTGGCACAAGCGCGCGATTGCCGAACGCTTTTCGATAAACGATTTTTCCTTTGTGACCGATGACGACGACCGCACCCGGCATTTTCTTGTCGGCAATTGCTTTTTCGACTTCAACGTCAATCAGTTTCAGCTTTTCCGCAGACATCCCAGCCGCCTGAGGAAGCGCAACCGGCAAACCTTGCGCTTTTGCAAAGGCAAAAGGCAAAAGGCAAAAGGCAAAAATCAGAAAAACTTTAAACTTCATTTTATTCGTCGAATTTTGTGAGGAGAAAACTATTGCTCAAACTGTTTTCGGCAAAGTCTAACAAATTCTGTCAAAATCGGCGATTCATATCCGCCGCGCAATTTTGCCAAACCTAATTCCCAATTTATCTGCGCGCCTTCGATCCACCAGCGGACCAGCTTGCCGTCTTTTACGTCTTTTTCGACCGCTTTGACGCCCGCAATCCCGACGCCCATATTGTTTCTGACCATTTCATTGATTGAAGATTGGCGCGAAAGCTCCATCACGACATTCGGTTTTACACCACCTGCGGCGAAAAACTCGTCGAACAGGCGACGGACGTTGCCGCCTTTTTCGCCCAAAATCAGACGTTCTCCGGCGAGCGCCGCCGTGCTGATGACTTTTTGATTTGCCTGCGGATGCTCCGGGTGCGCGATGGCGACGATTTCGTCGCTAAACAGCAGCTCCGTATGAATGTTCCCCGATTCGACCGGCAAGCTGACAAACGCCACGTCCAGCTCGCCCGACAAAATCCTGTCAATCAACGCTTCGCTCGTGCCGCAAACTACATTGACTTCGGCGTTCGGAAATCTCTTTTTGAGCTTATTCAAAATCTGCGGCAGATTCGTCGTGATGAAATTCGACGATGCGCTGCCGATTCTGAGTCGTCCGCGTTCGGCTCCGGCGATTTCTGCTAATTCGGCGAGCGCCGCGTCGTGTTCGCGCAAGATGACGCGGGCGCGTTCGAGCAGAATCTCGCCGGCTTCGGTCAAAATCACCCGGCGCGGAGTGCGCGTAAAAATGTGCGACCCGACTTCGTTTTCGAGCTGTCGAATCTGCATCGAAATGGCGGCTTGCGTCACGTGAATCCGTTTCGCTCCGGCAGTAAAAGTTCTGGTTTCGGCAATGGCGACAAACGCCCTGAGCTGTCTGATTTCCATTTTGGGATTGTTCGTTGATCGTTGTTCGTTGTTCGTCGTTTTTCTCTTTCAAAAAGCGTTTTAGATTTAAACGATAGTGTTGCTAAACGATTTGCAACGAACGACGAACAACGAACAACGATCATCAGTAAGAATTATCGCAAAGATAAAATCTTTTAGTTTTTATTATATGTCAAGCGCTTTTACAATAATTCTTGAAGTTTTTTATTTTTTGTCAGCTCGAAGCTCGAAACTTTAATGCCGAAAGCCGAACGAATCAAAAAAGAAGATTTGGAAGAAACCTCGTCAATCGCGCCCGATTTGTTTATAGGCGTTGACGGCGGCGGCACTAAAACGCTCGCAAACTTAACCGATGCTCATTTAAACGTTCTCGGCGAAGGCAAAACCGGAGTCTCAAATCCGCTCCGAGTCGGCGTCGAAACAGCCGTTGACAACATTGTGACGGCAATTGACCGAGCCTGCGACGCGGCTGACAAGCCGCGTTCGGAAATTGCTGCGGCGGAAATCGGTTTGGCGGGCGTTCGCCGCGCAGATATTCGCAGCCGGATGCGCGACCGCCTTATTTCGCGTCTCCGCATCAAAAAGCTCGAAGTTTATACGGACGCCGAGATAGCGCTTTACGGCGCTACCGACGGCAAAGCCGGTCTGGTTGTAATTGCCGGCACGGGTTCGATTTGCTGTGGGCGTAATGCGAGCGGCGAATTCGCCGCTGCCGGCGGTTGGGGACCGCTGGCAGGCGACGAAGGCGGCGGCGCCGGAATCGCTCGCCGCGCGCTGCAAGCCGTAGCGAAAGCGTCGGACGGGCGCGCGCCGAAAACCGTTTTGAGCGAATTGGCTTGCGATTATTTCCGAGCCTCGTCGCCCGAAGACATCGCAATGGCGATTTACGCGCCGACAATGACCAATGACCGAATCGCCGGATTCGCCCGCTTTGTCATTCAAGCTGCGCGCGACGGCGATAAAGTCGCGCACCGGCTGCTGGACGAAGCCGGATGCGAACTCGGATTGGCAGCAAACGCAGTGATTAAAAAACTAAAGCTCGGCGACGAACGATTTCAAATCGCTTATGTCGGCGGCGTGTTCGCCGCCAAAGAATTGATTTTCGAGCCGCTGCTCAGGAAAGTTCACGAGCTTGCGCCCGATGCTTATCTGGCGCCGCCGCAGCTAGCTCCCGCAGTCGCCGCCGCTAAAATGGCGATTGCCAAATTTAACTCGGGGAAAAAATAAAATCCGTTGTTTTCCGGCTCTGCGTCAAATTTTGTTTCATTTATTTAATCTTTGCTTCCTTGACACTCTCACGTTCGACACCTAAACTTTTGAGCCTAGAGACGCTTTTTTCGGCTCGAAAAATTTCTGTTTGGCTGTGAATCTCCCGAACTATCTAACTCTGGCGCGTATTATTATCGTCCCGATGCTGGTCGTCGTTTTGCTGACGCCGCTTGCCGAAGGCATTTTCGGCTGGACGCGATATTCGCTGGCGATTGTTCTTTTCTTAGCCGCCGCTTTCACAGACTTTTTCGACGGGCATCTGGCGCGCCGCCGCAATCAGGTTTCAAAGCTCGGAATTCTGCTCGATCCGGTCGCCGATAAATTGCTTGTCTGCGCCGCGCTCGTCGCGCTAGTCGAAAAACAGCTCGCTCCGGCTTGGATGACGGTGGTTATTTTGGGGCGTGAATTTGCCGTTACCGGCTTACGCTCGATTGCCGCGAGCGAAGGATTGGTAATTTCGGCGAATATAACCGGAAAAATCAAGATGTGGGCGCAATGTGTGGCGATTGTTTCGCTGATGATTATCGGCGCTAACACGCTTTCAAATACTTTAAATCCGGGCGCGGTTTTGCCGACGTTTCGCTTCTGGCAGGCGAGCGAGTTTCAAACGGCTTTCGAGCATCTTTCCAACTTCGCTTTAACGCCCGACGATTGGCGCGTTATCGGTTTTCTCGTCGGATACGCCGCGCTTTGGGTTTCCGTCGTCACTTCGCTCTGGTCAATGTACGAATATTTCACGCTTTTCCGCCGCGCTCACAAAAAGCTCGAATCGGCGGAAGACAAAATTCAGGCTCTCGAATCCCGAATTTAAAGCCGACTTCAGTTCAATCGAATGCATCAACAATAAATCGGTAATGCTGAGATTAATCTCAGCTTTACCGATTTATTCCGCATTTATCTGAAATTTGCTCAGGTCATTCCTGACTCGTTAAATTCAAATCGGTAATTTCCTTTTTAGCAAAGACCGGCTGCGGCGCGAATGTATAGCGTTTGCTCTCGACCGTCAAAACATAAGTTTGCTCTGCCGGAACTTCTGTAAAACGATAATAGCCGCCTTCTCCGGTTTGAATCGTTCGCGTTTCGCCGTTTGGAGCCGTCAGCGTAACCAACACATTACGAATGCCTTTCGCTGCGCTCGTCGTTACTTTTCCGGTAATCGTCCCGAAAAGCTGCGGCGATGTTTGATCCCCGGATTCAACAATATTCACCGATCCGTTCAGATTTCCGACCGCAACGGCAGAACCGGAATCGTCTTCGATTATCGGTTTTCGAGTGAACGTCAAACCGATTGCGTTGTTTTTCAGATTTGTTGCCGCTCGAAGCACTTTAAAGCGCAAGTAAATCAGCGCTCCTTTGCCATCAGTCACGACTTTGTTTGCATCGCCCGCCGCTGCCGCCGCAATGCCGATCCGCCCTGACTTAGCTGCGATATTATGAGTGATAGCATATCCTTCGCTGAGCGTTTCCTTTGCATCAATCGGCATCAAGGCATCGGGCTGGAGAACATTCGGGTTAAACGCAACTTCAAAGCTGTAAGCGGAAACGGCTCTCTCTGCACGATTAGTTACCATTACGGGAACCGTTAAAGTGCTTCCTTTTGCCGCCGTGACATCATTCGGCAAAGAGATTTCGATTTCAGCCGTCGCCAAATCGTTCGCGGAAGATGATTCGCCCGTCATTGATGATGCGATTAAATCGGACGATTCAATTACGGGTGAAATGTTCGTCTCGTTTTCCGTTTCAGTTTCCATTGCTCGCGGCTCGTCCTGATTTTCTTCAGATTCGGGAGCGAGATTAATTGCAGGCGTCCAGTTTCCGCTCACTTCGCCAACCAGAGCGGCTTCGTAATTTTCACCCGAAAGCGTGCCGTTTAGAACAGGATAATTGCGCGGCGAGGGCGAGAATTTCCAATTACCGACTTGTCCGGTATTGGCATTCGGTCCTCCGCCAGCTATATATCTCAAAATCAGCGTTGCATCAAACGGGCTGATGTTTCCATTGCCGTTTGTGTCTGCGGCAATTAGTTGATTTGCGTTCAAGGCATTCGGTCCTTGTCCGTTAGCTGCGACGTGACGAAGAATCATAGTCGCGTCAAACGGGGAAATACCGTTGACGCTTCCGGTTTTTGAAAGCGTAACTGTGTATTGTCCGCCGACAGTTAAATTTTCAATCAGGTAATTCGCGGAAGAATCGGTTGTCGCGGAAGCTGTTGAAGCGCCGGCGGCGGAAACGACCGCGCCGGGAACCTTTTTCGGCGTTTGGTTTATGGGCGTCGTGGCATAATTAACAGTTCCGCTGATTGCTGCAACTGAATCGTTGTCATTGATTGTGATTGTCGCGGTAAAAGGACTAACTAAACCTGCGCCGCCTTGCGGATTTGACAGCGTAATATTGAAAGTTTCAGCCGTCTCGATGTCGTTATCGTCGGTAATCGGGACGACGATGATTTGGCTTATGTTGTTGTCTGCGAAAGCCAAGGTACCGCTTTTTGCCGTATAGTCCTGTCCGGCGACGGCTGTGCCATTCGAGGTAGCGTAATTAACCGAGATTGCGCCCGTCGTGTTGCCAATTCGGTTGACGGTCAATGTCACGGTTGCAGTGCCTTCATTGACGGCATAATTTACCTGATTAAAAGAAATATTATCGGGCGGTGCCATTACCGTAAAACACTGCGAAAATTCGGAAGTTTCTCCCTCGGAAAAGTTCGGTGAAACATAGGTGGCGGTAGCGGTTATAATTTGTCCCGGCGTTAGCGACAAGCCGGTGTATGAGAAATTAAGATTTCCGTTGCCGTCGGTTTTATCGGTTTTTGAGCCAAGAAGATAGCGTCCCTCGCCGTGTCCGGTTGCCGCGTCGCACGAATCCGTACGAAAAAACTGTAAGACGTATGTTGTGTTGGCAGCGGAGTTAAAAGTCCCGTTAATTTGCGTCGGATACGCACTCGTTATGACAGGAAAATTTTGACCTTGATTAGCTCCTCCGTCAGTATCATTTGGATCGTTAAGCGAAACGCCGTCGGCATTCAGATCAATGCCGAGATCGCCGTTTGAGTAGATGGAATTGTTCACAACCTGAATGAGAACAGGCGTATTTTCGTTCGGATTGCCGTAGATGTTGATTCCTCTTCGCGTATTAAATGCGATTGTATTGCCGCAGTTATTACAAAAACCTCCAATGTAGTTGGTTTTAGCAGAATTAGATGTCACACGAATTCCATCGGCGCCGTTTCCGACATTAGCGCCGGTCGGGGTAGAGCCAATAAAATTATTTATAACGGAAGATATGCTCGATCCGCCGATTAATATTCCGTTTAAAGCATTTCCGCCGATCACATTGCCTCCTCCGGCTGTTAAATAGCCGATCTTAACTAAAGCGGTATTGTGTAGACGCACGCCGTTACCATCATTTTTCAGAACTGCATTGGCTTGGGTAACTCCGATCCGGTTTCCCAAAATGTAAGAATCGCTGGTAATAGAAGAACCTGAAGTGTTTTCGACGAAAATGCCGTTACCGCCGTTTCCGGCAATAACGTTTCCTTCGCCTGCGTTTTCGCCTCCGACTTTGCCCGGCGCCTGTAGATAAACTCCCTGTTCGCCGTTCCCGCGATCTAGCGTACCGGCGGCGTCCGTTCCGATTAAATTCCCCGTTACGACCATATAGGTGTATGTCGGCTTATCAAAAGAGAATACGCCGTTCCGCCCGTTTGCTGAAATAACGTTTCCCTCTCCCGAATTTGAACCGCCGATGATTACATCCGATTTGCCCGATCTGATTCCGTCGTTGGTATTTCCCAGAGCGGTTGATCCGTTTGCTCCCAGCCCGATGTAGTTGTTGATTACGGTTACATTGGCGAAATCGGCATTTTGGGAATTGACAATCTCGATACCATTACTGTTGTTGCCGCTGATAACGTTTCGCTGATTCGTCTGACTTCCGCCGATTTCGACCTTTAAAGAAGTTTGCAGCCCGTCCAGATAAATTCCGTCCATCGTGTTGCCAATGTCAGCCAAGCCGGAAACCGTTGTGCCGATGTAATTGTTATAAATTTTGACAATCGGATCGCCGCCGGCTCCGAATATCTGGACGCCGTGCTGACCGTTGCCCGAAATAATATTGCGGGAAGTCGCTCCCGTGCCGCCGATGTTTGAAATGTAAGAAGTGTTTGTTAAATTAGCAACGTTGGCGTTCAAAGAAATACCGTTTTTGCCGTTTCCGAGATCGCTCGAACCGTTTGCGCCGGTGCCGATATAGCAACCGTAAACATTCAAAGCGATTTTATTTAAAGCTACTCCCGAATCGGCGTTGATGCCGTTGAGCGCAAAGCGATTGATTACCAATCCGACGACGGTCACGTAACCTTTTTTGATGTTTAAGCCGTTGGCGCTCGAACCCGCATTTGCTCCGTTCAACTCAATCAGCGGCGCATTTACGTAACCGTTTTGCGTTGAACCGACGATATTTAAACTTTCCACCGTAATGTCCGGTAACGGGGAGAGCAGGTTAATGGTTTTTACGCCCGTTCCCGGAATGTTGAAAACGATTGAGTGCGAAGAGTTCGACGATAGGCTGGCGCTGCCTATCGCCTCGCGGAGACTGCCCGCGCCGGAGTCATTCGTGTTGGTGACAATGAAAGTCGCGGCTTGGGCTGTCGCTGCGGCAAAAGTTAAAACGAAAACGAGCGCGATGCTGAAAAGCAGAAAATTAAACGCGCCTGCGAAAACGGTTTTTTGAATTTTTTGATTTGCTTGCATTACTTTTTTCTCCTGTTGAAATGAATTGGGTTCGGAAACGGCAAGCTCGCGAGCGGCGCGCTGCATCGTTGCGGAAATTTCTGCGTACATTTGCGCCCAAGCTTGTAAAGCTGCGACGCTGAAAGTCTGCTCACCGAGCGTTTCGCTGAGAGTTTGAATTAAAGCTGCTCCAACCGTGTCGTAATATTCGTCACGCACGCCGTAAAGCGCGTGGCTGCGCCCCAGATTTTCGAGAACCGGAACCAGCTTTTCGGGATTATCCAAATGCTCGACGGCGAGGCTTAGCGTTTTCATCAGCTTTTGCTTTTGCGCGTCCAAATTTTCGGGAAAAAGAAGCCGCAGCGCCGGGCGCAGCTCGAAAAGGCGGGTGTAAAAAATTTCCGCCACTAATTCGGCTTTTAATTCCAATTGCGCGAATGTTTTACGAATTAAATTAATTTGATCGATTGTCATTTTTTTAGTCCTCATTTATAAATTTTTGCCGCCTTTCCGGCTGACACACTGACAATACGACTGCGGCTTTTTTCGCGCCCCGCCCATTCGATAGAAAAGTTAAAACTGCTTTTGAGCCTGATTTTATCGAAGCCAGAGAAAATTTCAGGAAAGAATCAACGAACCTTAAAAGCGATTTCAGCAATCGTTATGCGGCGTCTCCCGCCCAAACGATAAAAAATTGTGGAAACGCGCAAAGGAAATGTGTTTATTGTGCCCCTCACGCAAAAAGAAAAAGGCAGTCTTGAATGACTGCCTTTTGATAAAACGAATTTATTGCCCGCGTTAAAGTTTAAAAAACTATTTGAACTGAATTGGGAGGCAAGCTCGTCACCGGAACATCGCCGCTAGCTCCCCATTGCACAATGAGCGTCCCGCCGGAGTTCAACCAGATGTACCAGGTTCCGTTTGAAGGGCGAAAGACGGCAAAGTCAAATTTTCCGTCGCCGTCATAATCGCCGACCGCAGGTTTGTCGCCATCTTTTCCCCAATTGCGCGCCTGCATCGCTCCGTCTGAGCTGCGGCGAACATACCAGGTTCCGTTCGAGGGGCGAAAAACGGCTAAATCCGTAATTCCGTCGGCGTCGTAATCGCCCCGCACGGGGACATCACCGTATGCTCCCCAATGCTCGGCAAGAAAACCGCCGCTCGTGCGGTTTATATACCAATTTCCGTTCGTGTGACGAAATACCGCGACATCCGTTTTGCCGTCAGTATCATAATCGCCCGCGACAGGCATGTCTCCGCCCGTGCCGAATTGCTGACTCGAAACAGCCAACCCGAAACCTTCTTGAAAAAACCATTGCCCGGTAGTCGGGCGGAAAACGGCAAAATCCGTCCCCGAACCGCCGACAAAATCGCCCGTGACGGGAATATCTCCCATCTGACCGAAACGACGCGCCATGACAGCCGAATTCGATTCGGTCGTGGAAACAAACCAGGTACCGTCCGAAGGTCGAAAAACGGTATAATCACTTTTGCCCGGCTGATAAAAATCTGTGGGAACCGGAACGTCGCCTTCGGCTCCCCATTTTAATGCCTGCAATGTTTGGTTTGAGCTTCGATAAATATACCAGGTACCGTTGCTCGGTCTGAAAACCGCAATATCGGTTTTGCCGTCGTGGTCGTAATCGGCGGGAACGCGGTTGATGCTCGACGTTAAATTAGAGCCGTTTGCCTCGATTACGGCGGCATCGGCAGAATTGTCCTTTGAAAGGGGCGCAGCTTGGGCAGTAATTGAAATCAAGCTGACGAAAGCCAGTGCGAAAATGATTGCGTTGGATTTAAGATTGCGTTGGATGTTTATCATTTTGTTTCTCCTAATAATTTATTTTTGGTCTGGAGCTTATTACGGCTCCGTGTTGACGAGATAAAATTACGACAACTTCAACACAGCGCGCCCCACCCAATTGAGTAGAAAGTTTTTTGGAAGTTTTTTGCGTAATAAAATCAAAAAGCGGAGCATTTGAGTTGATTCAAATGCTCCGCTTTTTGAAAGTTCAGGATTTTAATCAAACCAACCTGTCCCGCATCGCTACGGCGACGGCTTCAGACTGTGAATGAACTTGCAGCTTATCGTAAATATTGCGGACGTGAAATTTCAGCGTGTTGTAGCTGATGCCGAGTTTTTCGGCTGCGGTGACATAGTTGTAGCCTTCGACAATGAGTTTTAAAAGTCTGGTTTCGTGCGGCGTTAAATCGTAATTAACTCGTTCGGGCGGGCGGACTTCGCGGAAAATCTTGATGACTTTGGCGGCGACTTCCGGCGACATCGGCGCTCCGCCCGTCACGGCTTCGCGCACCGATTTTATCAAATCCGAAGGATCGGTGTGTTTGAGCAGATAGCCGCACGCTCCGGCGCAGAGCGCGTCGAAAATCTTTTCGTTATCGTCGTAAACGGTCAAAACAAGAATCAGCAAATCGGGATACATTTCCTTCAAACGGCGTATGCCTTCAATTCCGCTCATTCCCGGCAAGCCGATGTCCGATAAAACAACGTCGGGCTTTTCAAATTTAACGCGCGCCAGAGCTTCTTCCATCGAGCGGAACGCGCCCGTGCATTGAAAACCGGGGGTAAAATTAATCAGCGTCTGCAAGCCTTCGCGCAAATCTCGCTGATCTTCGACTATCATCGTTTTAATTTTCGATTCGTCATTCATAATTTTCTCTCCGCTGCAAATCATAGCCGGCTTCCGTTGCCGTTTTCCCCGCCCTTTAGGGTGGGTGCTTCATAAACATTCGATTCCGATTGCAGAGGAACTTTGAGCGTAATAATCGTTCCCTTTGCCGACGAAATTATTTGACACTCGCCGCCCAATTCACGCGCCCGTCGCTGCATATTTATTAAACCGTTGCCGCCTTTGTCAGGCGAAAAACTTTCGCTCAAAACATGTTCGGTATCAAATCCGCGCCCGTCGTCGCTGATATGCAGAACGAGCCAGCCGTTTTCGATTCTAAATTCGGCAGCGGCGCGATTACATTCCGAATATTTGACGGCATTGTTGACGGCTTCTTTAAAAATGGCGAAAACTTCGCGGCGGATATTAGCGCCGAGCTGAAAACCGTTTTCGGTGTGCTGCCCGTTAAGCTCAAAATGAATGCCGCGCCCGGCGCAAACGTCAGAAGCAAAACGCCGCATTCTTTGAAGCAAATCGGGCAAATTATCTTTTCGCGGGTTGATCGCCCAAACGACATCGCTCATCGCTTCGACCAATTCTTTTGAAACGCTTTTAATTCGTTCGAGCGGTTTCGACAAAGGCTCGCTCTCGAATGCGGCGGCTTGCCCGCGAGCGACTTCGGATAAAACAGCGATTTGCGTCAGCGAAGAACCGATGTCGTCGTGCAAATCCGTAGCGATTCTGGTTCGCACGCGTTCAAGCTCGCGCAGACGCTCTTCGCGTGATCTGCGCAATGCTTCTTCGGCTCGTTTGCGGTCGGAAATGTCGCGGATAATGCCGGTAAAATAGCGTTTGCCGTCGCGCTCAAACTCGCCGAACGAGACTTCCAGCGGAAATTCTTTTCCAGCTTTGTCCAATCCCGGAATTTCAATGCCCGTCCACGAGAGTTTTTTCTGATTCGTCGTCAAATACCTGTTCAATCCGGCTTCGTGCATCGGGCGAAATTTTTCCGGCATTAAAATCGTCAGCTTTTCGCCAATCATTTCTTGGGTCGAATAACCGAAAATTTTCTCCAACGCCGGATTGACGAAAACGATGTTGCTTTCCGCATCAATCGTCACAATCGCGTCCGAAGCCGTTTCCGCCAGCGTCCGAAATCTAATTTCGCTTTCGCGCGAAGCTTTAAGCGCCTTTTGAACCTGTCGTGTTTGCGAGCGGCGATAGCGGTCGAGCGAAAATATGCCGAAGCCGATCAGCAAAACCATTGCCGCATAATACTCCCGCGTTCGCCAGAACGGCGGGCGAATTCTGAGCGAAACAACCGCCGGATTTTCGCTCGTCGCGCCCGATTGATTGACGGCGCGAATCAAAATCTTATATGCGCCGGGCGCGAGATTGGCGAAATTCAAATTGCGCTGCTCGGTCGGCGCGTTCCAATCCTTGTCCGCGCCTTCGAGCTTGTATTGATAACGCAGCGAGCCTTTTTCGCCGATGCTGAAAAAATTGATTTGCAGATTGTTTTCCGACGCGCTGACCTCGATGTTGCCGATTTCGCGCTGTCCGAATTCGGAAAGAGCATAATTTGTTCCGGCAATCTGCAAATCGCTGATAAAAATCTGCGGCGCGGGCGGCACGATTTCTTTTGTCGGCTGAAGTTTGGAAAGCCCGTTCGCAGTGCCGAACCACATCACTCCGTGACGGTCTCGATAAGCCGCATATACAAAATCCGTAGCCAGCCCATCGGCGGTCGTGATGTGCTTCATTTGCCCGGTTTCGGGATTGACCCGCGTAATGCCACGCACGGTTCCGGCGTAAATATTTCCGTCTGCGTCTTCAGCCAAACAGCGCACGTTGTCGCTGGAAAGTCCTTCATTTTCAGTGTAGCGAATGAATTCGAGCTTTTCCGCCGCCGGGTTGTCAACGCGCGTTAAGCCTCCTTCGGTAGAAGAAATCCAAAGCCGATCTTTTTGGTCAATGAGCAGCGCCAGAACGGCGCCTTTTGGCAAACCATCCTCGGTTTTGATTTGGGTGAAACGGTTGCCGTCAAATTTGACAATGCCAGGGCTGCCGTAAAAACCGAACCATAAATTTCCCGCCCGGTCTTCGGCAAACGAAGCAAATCTGCGTCCTTTCGGAAAGCCTTCGACATTTGAAAAATCGCGCCATTCGCCCGTGTTCGGATTGAACCTCAGCAAACCGACTTCGTTGAAGCTGGTACTGCTCGCGTCACCGCCGAACCAGATGTTTCCCTGACTATCAATAAAGGTTCGATAGACATATTTCTCTCCTCGTTTCTGCGGATTTTGATTGACGAGGCTTGAAAAAGACGATTTATACGGAAAATAATGAATCCCTTTTGTTTCGAGCGCCCATAACGAGCCGGTTTTGTCTTGTACAATCGGAAACGAAGTCCAGGTAGAACGGGCATTTTCGTGCAAATCTAGCTGCCGGGATTCAAAACCTTCCGGCTTCAAACGGCTGACGCGCCAGAGACCGTGAGCGACCAGCAAATGCCCGTCGGGAGTTTCCTGAATCGAATGAATGACCGGATCGGGCAAACCGCTCGCTTGATCGTAAGTGGTTAAACCGGCGCGTGTGTATTTAATGACATTGCTCGGTGTGCCAAACCAGAGATTGCCCTGTAAATCTTCAATTACTCGCGTTGACGCCCCGGGCAAATCGTTTGGATCCCGCAAACGGCTGTAATTCTCGCTCTCAAAAACATATAAGCTCTTTTTTGTCGGCATCCAAATCTTACCGTCGGATGTCGGAAGAAAATCGCGAACCCAGGCGGCTGTTGTCCGACCGGCTTGTGTCGGCGTTATCTCGTCTTCTTCAGCAAATTTCAGTTTGGTCATTTCGCCGGGGTTAACCGGCATTTTGATTGAGCCGACGGCATCCACTTTCTGTTCATTGATTGGTAACAGACGCGTGGTTTGATTGGGTACAGCCGTTAGACTTTCTACGGGTTCGGGCTGCAAAATAAAAACGCCGCTGCCGAACGTCGCCCAAACTCTGCCCGTCAAATCAACGCGAACCGCATAAGGGAGAACAGCAGCGGAAACGTCGCCGGGGATCTCGTATGTCAGCGCGCGACCGTCGGGAAGCATTCGCACCAAACCGGTGTGGGAAGTCATCCACAGACTCCCGTCTTTCGCTTCGGCAATATTTACGATTGAAGTCCGATTTTCGCTCTTCGCCGTTTTGCTGAAAGGGATTTCTTCAAAGGTAACCTCATCCGCGTCCTTGTTCTTTATCAAGTAAAGCCCCGTGCTGCTGCCACCTATCAAACGACCGTCGGGGAATTCGTATAGACTCCAAAAACCGCCTTTGGCAACTTTTTTGGCGTTGAAACGCCGCACTCCGCTTTTGAAAGACTGAGTTGACGGCTGGACGTTTTCTACAATTCGACGCTCGACGCGGTAAAGCGCCGTATCGGTTGCAATCCAATAAAATCTGCCGTCGCGCGATTCCAAAATCCGATGAACAAGCGGTGCTGACTCTTCGTCCAGGCGATAGGATATAAATTCATAACCATCAAAACGGCTTAAACCGCCGCGAGCGCAAAACCACAAAAAGCCTTGCGAATCTCTTGCGATGTGATGAATAACACTGCTTGCCATCCCGTCGGCGGAAGTATAAATTTTGAGCGGCAACTGTTCGGCTTTAACGCTAAACGCGATAAAAAGACAAAGCGCGGGCGACAATAAAAAGAACAACGGATTTTTTTTTATTGCGCCTTGCAGCATTTTATAGCCAATTGTGTATTGTGATCGAGAATAGCGACGCGCAGATTATAATCGCACTCAAACGAATTTGTATATCGGTGCTCGCACAAAGGCGCAGGTTTTTGTAAATTACGATGACAAAAAAAGAACCGCGTCATTTCAACGCGGTTCTTTTTTTAAAATTAGATCATTTTTATTGCAGCTCGACGTAATCGCCGGTGTAGATTTCCTGAGCGTTTTGCGTGATGATAACGGTTGCCGTGCGCTCTTTAACGTTTAGCACGACGACTTCGCCGACAATTTTGCGCGGCATTTGCGGGCGGCGTCGTTTTACGTCTTTGGTCGAGGCTATCGCTCCGGTGGCGTTTTCGCCTTTTTTGCGCGGCGCTTGATTCGAGAATTTGCCGCCGCGAAAAGCGTCCGATTCAAATCCCATATCTTCCGCGCGCGCAATCTCCTGTTCCGGCACTCGCTGTGCAACTTTGGGTTTTCCGACCGGACGCCAAATCGTCAAATAATCGCCGGCTTTGACTCCGTCTTCCGCGCCCAAATCAATATAAACAATTTGATCTCGCGCCACAGTTTCCTGTCCGCCGCGCGCCAAAACGATTCTGCCGCTGGCTCTGCCGTTCGCGTCACGGAAACGGTCGAGCGGCTGAAACTGCCGGGCTTGCGGCGCAAAGCGCTGTTGTTCCGGGACGAGCAAATCGCCGAGCAAAACGTTGTCGCACGAATAATCAATTAAAGCGACCGACGTTTCCGATTTTACGCGCACGACTCTGAGCGAAGCGACTTCCTGAACGTAAATTCCCAAATCGCCTTTGCGGGAAAAAACCGAGCGAACGTGACCGCGCGGGCGCGTGACGGTGTAACGAGCGTTTTCGACAGCACCGGCATTTGCGCCGAAATTCAGGTAAACGTAATCGCCTTCGGCGTAAACGTTCTGCTCCTGTTCCTGCTCGCCGCCGACGATTTCGTAGCGCGTATTGACCGGAGAATTCTGAATGTAACCGGCGCAGCGCAAATTATTTCCTTTGGCAACCGGCACGGCTGAGCTTGCGTTTTGGGCGTTTGCGAAATTGGCTGAAACGAGCAGCAAAGAGGCGGCAAAAAATATAACGAGGGAAAATCTGACTTTCACTTTTGATCTCCTTTTGACGGAATGAAACTTCGAGAGGGACGTGGTTTTGATAAGGTTTAAAAGATTCGGCGGAAAACGACTTTCCGCAATCATTTTTATCCTACTTTTTCAAACCGAAAAAGGTCAACAATTATTTTTGATTTTTAACAATTGCCAACAACAAATCCGATAAAAAAGGCTCGAATTTATCGAGCCTCGCTGAAATTTTAAATTTTATATCGTATCGCCCGCCTTTGAATCTTCATCAAGCTCAAAACGGTTGCGGTCGCGTTTCTGCATTTTTTCCAGAAGATCAATTTCCTGATTATCCTCAAAAGTAAACCCCATTGCGGCGGCGTTCGCCTCGGTGTCGGATTGATCCGGCGTCGGATTGTGACCGCCGACCGATTCCGCGCCGTCGTCATCGGCTTCTTCCCACTCAGCGTCAATATCGCCGCCCGATGTAACGGGCGATTGCGTGCTGGCTTCAAAACGCTGCTCCAGTTCGTTTGAATCGCGGGGCGCGCGGTCAATTTCCTCATTCATAAACTGCTCGATTTCGGGATTCGGCACGTCATTTTCGTAAAATTCGTATGGTTTTCCTGTGCTCATTCAATAATTCTCCTCGCTTTAATTTTGGCTTTGTTGCCGAAATCTTGCAACCCGGTTGCCGTTAAATTATATGAGTTCCGAAAATGAAAATACGCAAACTGTCAACTATGCACTGTAAACTATCAACTATCTCGCAGAAAACGTTTGCTTCTTTGCAGGACAGTTGATAGTTAAGAGTTGAAAGTTGATAGTGACAGCAAACTCTCTATTTTGAGAGCGCTCCGAATTATTTAAAGCGAGCTTCAATCATCTCGCCGCGCTTTTCGCCGTGCTGCGCGGTCAAAAGCGGATAAGTTTCCATCACGGAGGGCAGATTGTCGATTTCGAGCAGTTTTTCGGCTTCCAAAATTTCGTTCTGTCCGCCTTCGATTTCCATAAAAAGACCGAACGGCAATTCATCCAAAACAACTTCGACATTTTTTAATTGCCAGGTTTGACGGCGTTTTTCATAAACGAGCGCGGGACGATAACCGAGATTTTCAAAAATCTCGGTTATCGTTTCGCCATCGCCGATTTCGGTTTCATATTCGATTTGCTGTTTGACGGCGGATTCGGAAGGCTGGCGCTGTTTGTACGTTAGAATAATTTTCTTTTCGGTTTTTCTGACGCGCAGCGCGGCGCTTTTATAATTGAGAAAACCGCCGCCGAACAAAATGTTTTCTTCAAAATCTTCGCCTTCAAAATGCGCGCCGATTTCCGCCAATCGCCGCAAAACCGTTTTGCGCTCGTCCGCCGTCAAACTATATTTTTTCTCGATTTCAATCGTCTTTTTCATGCTTATGGGTTGAAATTGTAAAAAACGATTCCGGTTGATTTAACCGGGCGACCATAAAGTGTAGTGGGAGTAAAGTTTGCTTTGAGTGCAGCTTTAACCGCTGCGTCTTGTAGTTCAATTGGTCCTTCAAGCGCTTTAGCTGAAACAACTTTTCCCTGTTCATCAATAGTAACCTGGACTTTCACTGTTCCCAGGATTCCATTTTTTCTAGCTTTAGATGGAAAAGGTGGTTGTGGAAGTGCTGTAGCTTTTGCCTTAACAACTGATTTTATAGATGTTTGCCCTTCTTCGAACTGAATTGAGGCATCGCTCTCTCGGCATTGATTTGTATCTCCTCCAATATTTTTATAAATGCAAAGATTGTATTCGCTCAATATTGGAAAGTATTTCTTTAAATCAGGATTTATAAGCCAAAAATCATCAAGTTGTTTTTTGTATTCGAGTGCCAAGCCCTTTTTTGATAATTTCTCTGCTGCAATTGAAGATGTAACCAACAAGCTCTGTTTTTGCACTAAAGAAACAACATCATTTCTACCAACCAGAATTTTCAATGCTTTTTGTCTAATTGCCAGAGCCAATTCAGCCAAAGGTTTATTTCCATGTAAATACGCTTTGGTATCAAGAAATAAAGAAACGCTGTAATGCTTATTAACCGTTTCGTCTGAAAGATATTTCCACAATTCGGTTTCAAAGCTCTGACCTAATCTAATTCGCTCATCGTTGAAAATCTTCGATAGAACCGCAAACTCCGACCAATTAGTTTCTTCAACTTGCTTATCTAAATCAGAAAAAGGCTGTTTTTGTGCAAAGGCAAAAGAAAATAACAACATTTGGAGCAAACAAATCACAAAAACATTTTTAATAGTTTCGGCTCTCATAATCTGTACTGAAACACCTTTGGCTTAACTCTGCCGAATCCATTTTAGCACTTCTGGAATTGTCGCCTTTTTGCCATACATCAGCATTCCGACTCGATAAGCGCGCGCCGCAATCCAGACGAGCGCGAAAATCGCCGCCAGATTCAGCAAAATTGACAACAAAACCTGCCAGAGCGGTGGAGTTTGAATCGCCAACCGAACGGGCATCACAATCGGCGAAACGAACGGCAGGATTGAGAGCCAGAAAGAGAAATCCGAATTCGGGCTGCGAATCACCGGAAACGCCGAATAAAGCGCCATCAAAAGCAGCAATATCGGCGGAAACGCGAGCTGTCCGCCTTCCTGAACGGTCGTCACCATTGAGCCGATGAGTGCGTAAATCGTCGCGTAAGTAAAAAATCCCAAAATAAAAAAGATAAACAACCCGATGACGAAAACCGGCGAAAGATGCGGAAAAGTAATGTCAACGCCGCTGCGCTGAAGCTGCGCAAAACCGTAAACTCCCAAAATCGCGGCGGAAACAACCCAGATTCCAAGCTGCGTCAAAGCGACCAGACCGACGCCGACCAGCTTGCCCATCATCAACGTAAACGGGCGCGCCGAAGAAAACAAGATTTCGGCAATTCTGGTTTCCTTTTCTTCGACGACTGCCCCCAAAATCGTCTGCCCGTAAATCGCCAGAACGAGATAAATCAGCAAACCGACTACAAAAACGAGCCAAAAGCTCTCGCCCGAATCAGCCGAAACTCCGGTTTCCGTGACGCGCTTTGAAGTCAGATTTATTTCTCGGTTGATGTCCTGCAATTTTTCCCGGCTCAAATTCGATTCCGCCATTCTGACTTCGCGAACGGCGTTATTTAAAGCGTCTTCAATTCGGGCTTGAGCAATAAAATCCGAAGTGTTGCGCGCGAAAAGCTGAAAATCGTCTTGCTGATAATTCGGCGGAATAACGACGTAAACGTCAAGGCTCTGGTCAATAAGTCGCGCGTCAAGCTCGCGGCGGATTTGTTCGACAGATTTATCGCCGGTTTTGACTTCCTCGACCAGAAATTTTCCGCCCATTTGCTCGGCGGCTTTCCGGGCTTGTTCCTGCTGCGATTGATTGACGCTGTTAATCATTGCGTCGCGCGAGTTTTGCTGCTCGCGTTTTTTTCCGGTTAAAAGCGAAGCCGAAATCGGGGTAAAAAGTTTGCCGCTCTGATCAACGATTCCGACGCGCACGGCGTCGCCTTCAATCGAAAAAATCAACGCCGGAACGACCATAAAACCGATTGACATCAACGGCGCGAGCAGCGTCCCGATAATAAAAGTTTTCGCCCAAACGAGCTTTAAATATTCGCGTTTGACGACAGCCAGAAATTTACGCATTAACGTTTCGCTCTCCTACTTTTTCGATAAAAATGTCGTTCAAGCTCGGTTCGATTAATTCAAACTTGGAGATTGTCGCGCCCGATTCGATTAAGTTTTTCAACAGAATTTGCGGATTGGCGTTTTCTTGCAGCAAAATTTCCAGTTCGTCGGAATGTTCGATAACTTTTGCCACCAAATCTTTGTCGTTTAAAACCCCGTTGCCGCCCACGACGCGAATTGCCACGAGATTACGAGTAAAGCTGGATTTGACTTCGCGTAAAGGTCCGCCGAGAACCATTTTCGAGCGATTTATTAAAATTATGTCGTCGCATAAACGCTCTGCCGTTTCCATCAGGTGAGTCGAGAAAATAATCGTTTTTCCGGCGGCTTTTAATTCCAGCACGATTTCGATTAAAAGCTCGACGTTGACCGGATCGAGACCGGAAAACGGCTCGTCCAAAACGATCAAATTTGGGTCGTGCAAAACGGCAGAAATAAACTGGATTTTCTGCTGCATTCCCTTTGACAAATCGGAGGCTTTTTTCGTTTTCCAATCTTTTAAACCGACTCGTTCGAGCCAAAAATCCATCCGCTCGTCGGCTTGTTTTGATGGAATATTTTTGAGCGCGGCGAAATAGCGAAGCTGGTCAACGATTCGCATTTTGCGGTACAGCCCGCGCTCTTCCGGCAGATAACCGATTCGGTCTTGCAGAGAAGGCGAGACTCCGCGCTCGCCGAACAATTCGATTTCGCCCGTGTCCGGCGCGGTGATTCCGACAATCATTCGGATGGTCGAAGTTTTGCCCGCTCCGTTTGGACCTAAAAAACCAAAGATTCGCCCGGCGCGAACGTTGAAGCTCAAATTATCAACAGCCGTAAAATCGCCGTAGCGCTTGGTCACATTTTCTAAACGAAGCGTGATTTCTTGTTCGTTCATTTTTTTATTTTGCCATTTTTAGGCAAGCGAAACCTCAAAATCCGTCTTTCCGCCGGAGATTGTCAAGTCCAGGCGTTTTGTTGTAGTTTCAGGGCGTCCGATTATTAAATACGAAGGAAAATATAAAATGTTAAAAAAGTTTTGTTTCTTGCTTTCCATACTTTTGTTTGTCGGCGGCGCTGCTGCGTTCGCGCAAAAAGCCAAACCGCAGGCGGGCGATAAAAAACCGCGCAATGTCGTTGATTTTTTATTGCTTCTGCCGAAAAATTACATCGGTAATTATACAGTTGCCGCGCGACAAAAGTATTTAAAAGAAAACGGCACGACCGACGCCGCCAACGGTTATCTGGAATTCGGCGGAAACGGGGAAAACGATTCGTTTGTCGTGGTCGCAATATTCAAAAAAGATGACGGAAATTATCTGATTACGACTTCGGCTTCGGGCGCGAACGGGCAAAAGTATTATTTTCTCGATTACGACGGAAAGAAATTTGTTGACGCGGCAAAACGAGTTTTGCCAACCGATTTCGGGATAAATAAATTTCATGAGGGATACAATTGCGAGCTGCCGCGTTTTAACCGGACAATCAACTGCCGCGACAGCAACGAGGGCAAGCTAACTTATCTCGGCTGGACGGGTAAGGAATTCGTTATCGAATAACGATTAATTTCAGTCATGGGGTAAAAGATTTTCACCGCCGAGACGCGGAGACGCCGAGAGATCAAAACACAAGAAAACAGTGGTGGAAAATTCACCCATCTTCTCTTTACCGCCCTTTCGACTTTTCTTTTTCTTAACTCGGCGTCTCCGCGTCTCGGCGGTTCATTTTTTCTTATTCAAAGTTCAATTAAAACCTAAATTCCGAACAGCATTTTGACGCCCGCGACGATTAAAACAATCGCCAAAAGCTGCCGAATCATCGGATTTCCCAAACGGCGGCTGCCAAGCTCCGAACCGATAAATCCTCCGGCAACTGCCGCAATTGCCCAATATGGAATTTGCGGCGGCAAAGCTGGAATCGTTGAAATTTGCCCCAAAAGTCCGGCGATTGAGTTAAAGAAAATAAACATCGCCGAAATGCCCGACGCTTTTTTGGTTTCCGTCCAATGCGTGAAAATCAAAAGCGGACTCAGGAAAATTCCGCCGCCGACGCCCGTCAAACCCGAAAGCAAACCGATTAAAATTCCGAGAACGATTGCCAGCCAGAGCGGAAACTTTTTGGTTTCTTCCGCCGTTACATTTTTAATTTCAAAAAAGAATCTCGCCGCCGCAAACAGCAAAACCGCACCGACAATCGGTTTATAAATTTGCGTCGGAAGCTGGATAGCGCCGCCGATAAACGCAAACGGAATTGCGGGCAGCCCGAAACAAAGAAATGTCCGCCAATCAAACGCTCCGACGCGGTAAAATTTCACAGTGGCGATTGAAGCGACCAGAATGTTTAAAACCAGCGCGGTCGGTTTCATCGTCGCCGCAGCGACGCCGAACAAAGCCATCGCCGCCAGATAACCGCTTGCTCCCGCGTGACCGACGGACGAATATAAAATCGCTGCCGCAAAAATCAAAACGGTTAGAAAGATTACGCTCTGGGTTTCCATTTTTAATACAAAACTCTCGTTTTGATTGTGCCTTTGACGGCTTTTAAAATTCCGAATGCTTCGCCTGAAAGCTGGGTGTCAACGTCGAGAATAACGTAGCCGATTTCTTCGTTTGTTTTTAAATATTGTCCCAAAATATTGATTCCGTGCAACGAAAGACGCGAGTTGATTTCGCCCAGAACACCAGGAATGTTTTGGTGAATGTGCAGAATGCGGTGCGCGTTTTCTTGCGGCGGCAGATTTACCGGCGGAACCGTGTGTGAGCCGTCTGAAGCGCCGGTTTCGAGATAATTTATCAATTTTGCAGTCACGTCCAAACCGATGCTGTGCTGCGCTTCTTCGGTCGAGCCGCCGATGTGCGGCGTTAAAATGACGTTCGGCAGATTTTGCAGAACGGTTTCAAATCGGTCGCCGTTTTTTTCCGGTTCTTCGGGAAAAACGTCCACGGCAGCGCCCGCAAGCAAGCCGTTTTCGAGGAAAAAGCGCAAAGCGTTCAAATCAACGACATCGCCGCGACTATAATTAAGCAGCAGACTTCCCTTCCGAAAATGCCTGAGCGTTTCGGCGTTAATCATATTCCGCGTTGTCGCGTTTGAAGGAACGTGCAGTGTAACGATGTCCGAATTTTTCAGCAGGTCGGTTAAATCACGCACTTGTTTGGCGTTTCCGTGCGGCAGTTTGGTTACGTTATCGTAATAAATCACATGGAGTCCGAGAGCTTCCGCCATCACCGAAACCTGCGAGCCGATGTTGCCGTAACCGATGATTCCCAGAGTTTTGCCGCGCAATTCGTAGCTTCCGGCAGATTCTTTGAGCCACACGCCGCCGTGCGCCGCTGAGTTTTTATCAGCAATTCGGCGAATCAGCATCACGCATAAACCGATAATTAATTCGGCGACCGAGCGCGTGTTTGAATACGGGGCGTTGAAAACTGCGACGCCTTTTTGTGTTGCGGCTTTTAAATTAACTTGATTGACTCCGATGCAAAAACAGCCGACGGCGAGCAGCCGGTCGGCGGCGGCGAGAACGCTTTCCGAAACCTGCGTTTTCGAGCGAATGCCCAAAATATGCGTTCCGCGTATCGCTTCAATCAAATCCTGTTCGCTTAATGCGCCGGAAAGCCTTTTGATTTCGGTGTAGCCGCTTTGCCAGAATTCTTCCGCCGCCGAATCGGAGATATTTTCGGCGAGCAGGACTTTTATTTTATTTCTCGGATAAGACGTTTCTCTGTTTTGCATACAAACCAATAAACTCGCTGAACATTAAAAAAAGCTGATAAATGGATGTAACTGTCAACTATGCATTGTCAACTATAAACTGTCTTGCAGGAAAAACGGTTTTCTGCGAAATAGTTGAAAGTTGACAGTTTGCCTTTTCATTTTGAGACAATCCTAATAATTCCGCAGAAGAAAAGCATTTCGACTTAATTCAAGCCGAAATGCTTTTCTTTACGAAAGCCGGTAAAAAAACACTTTAAGAGCTTGCCGGTGCAACTTGGCGTGAAACTTCCGTTTCGCTCGCCGCCGAAATCTCGTCTGCGTCGTGTGCAAGCAGAGCTTCGTCAACGAGTTTTTTCTGTTCTAGCTCATGAATTACGTAAGAACCAGTCGCGGGCGAGGCAGATGCCGAGCGTCCGACGTAACGCGGTTCGGCGTTCATCAAACCTTTCAAACGGTCGGCGACAAAATGCCACCCGCCCATATTTTGCGGCTCTTCCTGACACCAAACAAGCTGGCTGGCGTTCGGATAAGCGGCGAAAATTTCTTTCAGCGCCGAAGTTGGGAACGGATAAAACTGTTCGAGCCGAACGATTGCCACTCTTTCGTCGTGAGCTTTTTCCCTAGCCGTCTGCAAATCGTAAAAGACTTTGCCGCTGCAAACGACTATTCTCTTGACTTTTGCTTTGTCTGCAACGTGCGCGTCGTCAATTGCGGGGCGAAAACCGCCCGCCGTTAAATCCGCGATGGTCGAGGAAGCCGCCGGAAGTCTTAATAAGCTTTTCGGCGTCATTACGACGAGCGGACGCACACGCTCCTGTTTGACCTGTCGGCGCAAAAGATGAAAATACTGCGCCGGAGTCGTCGGGTAGCAAACCTGCAAATTATTTTCGGCGCAAAGCTGCAAATAGCGTTCGAGTCGCGCCGACGAATGTTCCGGTCCCTGACCTTCGTAGCCGTGCGGCAAAAGCATCACGAGCCGGTTCGTCTGTCCCCATTTGTCTTCCGAAGCGACGATGTATTGGTCAATAATCACCTGCGCTCCGTTGGAAAAATCGCCGAACTGCGCTTCCCATAAAACGAGCGCGTTTTGCGCTTCGAGAGCGTAGCCGTATTCAAAACCGAGAACGCCCTGTTCGGAAAGCGAGCTGTCGAAAACCTGAAAAAGCGCTCGTTTGTTTTTCTCCGAGCGAATTTCGGCAAGCGGAGACCATTGCTCGCCGGTTTCGGTGTCGTACATAATCGCGTGACGATGCGAAAACGTCCCGCGACCGACATCCTGACCTGAAAGACGTACGGGAAAGCCTTCTTGAACAATCGAGCCAAACGCCATTGCCTCGGCAAACGCCCAATCCATCGGCACTTCGCCTGCGCCCATTTTTGCGCGCCGTCCGAGCTGGCTGACCATTTTCGGGTTGATGTGAAAGCCTTCGGGAACAAGCGAGATTTTATCGCCGACTTGTCTGACCGTTTCAGCCGACACAGGAGTTTCAAAAACCTGCGAGCCGTCTTCATCGTCTTTCGGCGGTTTGAGTTCGGCTTTAGCAGGTTTGGCTGAAACCAAATCTTTGGCGCGTTTTAGAATCTGCTCGTAATGCCCGACAACATCGGCAGTCATCGAATCCAATTCTTCTCGCGTAATCGTTTTTTCGCGAAGAAGCTGTTCTTCGTAAAGATGGCGAACGCCCGGATGAGCTTTGACGCGAGCGTACATCAACGGCTGCGTGTAACTCGGCTCGTCGCCTTCGTTGTGTCCCAAACGGCGAAATCCGACGACATCGAGCACAATGTCTTTGTTAAATTCCTGACGATATTCGAGCGCGATTTGCACCGTGCGAAAAGCGGCTTCTGGGTCGTCGCCGTTGATATGAAAAATCGGCGTTTGCGTCATCTTGGCGATGTCTGTCGAGTAAATTGTCGAGCGAGACGCTTCGGGCGAGGTTGTAAAACCGATTTGATTGTTGATGACGATGTGAATCGTGCCGCCGACGCGATAGCCTTTCAAATCGGCAAGCTGGAGCGTTTCCATTACGATTCCCTGCCCGGCAAACGCCGCATCGCCGTGCATCAAAATCGGCAGAACGTGGTCAATCGCTTCTTCGCGCGGAATACCATTGCCGTGGAGCAAATCGTCCTGCCGCGCCCGCGTCATACCTTCGACCACCGAATCAACAAATTCCAGATGGCTCGGATTTGACGAAAGATTTAATTTGACTTCTTTGCCGCCGAAAGTTTTGCGGCTGGTCGCGCCCTGATGATATTTTACGTCGCCTTCGTCAGCCGGAAAATCGGGATGCGTGCTGCCTTCAAAAACCGTAAAAATGCGCTCTGCCATCGGGTTTTTGTCGAAATCGCCGACGATATTTGCCAGCACGTTGAGCCGCCCGCGATGCGCCATTCCCATATAAAAATCGGTGACGCCGCGCTGCGAGGCGGATTTGACGAGCTGGTCTAACATCGGAATCACCGTTTCGCAGCCTTCGAGCGAAAAGCGTTTTTGTCCGAGAAATTTCGTGTGCAAAAACCGCTCGAATTGCTCGCCTTCGATGAGTTTTAAAAGCAGTTCTTTTTTGGTTTCGGGCGAAAGCGGCTCGGAATCAACAAACTCGCGCCGGATGCGTTCGCGAATCCAGGCTTTTTCTTCTTTGCCTTGAATGTGGCGATATTCGACGCCGACCTTGCCGCAGTAAGCGCGGCGCATAATGTCCAGAATTTCGCGCAGCGGCAAAACTTCGCTCCCGTGCAGCCCGCCGGTGATAAATTCGCGGTCTAAATCCCAGATGGTTAAATTGTAATCTTCAAAATCCAGCTCGGCGTCGCCCTGTCGCGGCGACATATCGAGCGGGTCAATATCGGCAATCAGGTGTCCGCGCGTGCGATAGGCGTTGATGAGTTCGATAACTTTTGCCTGTTTGAGATTTTGCTCGCGGGCTTGGTCTGTGCCGAAAATCGCCGGATTAAAATCTTTCGCCCAGCGCAGCGGCGCGAAACGAATTCCCAGATCGTTGAAAATCTCGTCGTAAAATCCGTGTTCGCCGAGCAAAGATTTATGAATATGCGCGAGCAGCAAACCGCTTTCAGCGCCTTGAATAATGCGGTGATCGTAGGTCGAAGAAATGTTGATGATTTTCGAGATGCCGAGCTGCGACAAAGCCGCATCGGTCATCGCCGAATATTCCGCCGGATATTCGATTGCGCCGGTCGCAATAATAATGGCTTGCCCGCTCATCAAACGCGGCTGTGAAGCGACAGTTCCGATTGTGCCTGGATTGGTCAGCGAAATCGTCGTGCCTTGAAAATCCGGGATTTCCAATTTGCCATCGCGGGCGCGTTTCACTTTGTCGTCGTAAGCCGCCAAAAATTCGGCGAAATCCATCCGGTTCGCGCCTTTGATGTTCGGCACAAGCAGATTGCGCGAGCCGTCTTTTTTTTCAACGTCAATCGCCAGCGCGATATTTACATCCGAGCGATTCAGACGCGAAGGCTTGCCGTCAACAACTCCGTAACCGTCGTTTAAATTCGGATACGCTTGCAGAGCTTTGACAATCGCCCACGCGATAATGTGCGTGTAAGAAACTTTTTTGCCGCGCCTTTTAAGATAATCGTTGATAATTTTGCGATTTTCGTCCAAGAGCTTGACCGGAATCTGGCGGTTCGAAGTCGCCGTCGGAACGGTCAGACTCGCTTCCATATTCTCAACGATTTTTTTCGCGCCGCCGATAATCGGTTTTACCTCAACGCCATCGAGATTGACGGCTGCGGCTGGCTGCTTTTTGTCAGTTGTCCGTTGTCCGTTACCGGTCGTTTGCGGCGTTTTTTCAACGACCGACGGTTGAGTGCCGGCAACTGATGAAGAACCGTTTTCCTGACTTTGGACTTTGGACTTTGGACTTTGGACTTCCAGCGATTGTGAGCCGTTCAATAACTCGCCGAAGTAATTGCGCCAAGCCTCGTCAACCAAGTTCGGGTCGCTTTTGTAGCGATTTAATAAACCTTCGACGTAGCTTGCGTTCGCGCCGAAATTTTCGGTGATATATTCGGATAAATTCGTCACTTTTTCACTCACTTGTTTTGTAACCTCTTTT
>DASVQU010000196.1:0-3745 GCA_036388995.1 Pyrinomonadaceae bacterium
CGCTACCGCAGGCGGTTCTGACAGGGGCGCGCGCCTTAATGCTTCGTGCCAGCGCCAAACATAACGCCAGACTCTTTGCAGAAAACGCGAAGTGCCTTCAATTCCGTTTTCATTCCAGACCAATTCGTTCTCGACCGGCGCGCTAAACAAAACGTACAAACGCGAAGCGTCCGAGCCGTAAATTTCGACCATTTCGTTCGGATCAACGCCGTTGCCTTTCGATTTCGACATTCGCTCGACTGCATATTTCAACTGTTTGCCTTCGACATTTGTCGCGTGAACGAGTCTTCCCTTTTCGTCGCGTTTGACCGAAACCTGATTCGGCTGAAAATAAACGCGCTTGCCCGATTCATCGTCAAAAAACGTTTCGCCGACGACCATCCCTTGCGTCAGCAGCCTTTTGACCGGCTCGTTAAAATGCACCAAACCGATGTCGCGCATCACTTTTGTCCAGAATCGCGTGTAAATCAAATGCATCACGGCGTGGTCGTCGCCGCCGATGTATTGATCAACCGGCGTCCAATACTGCGCGATTTCCGGTTCGAACGGCAAACTTTCATTGCGCGGATCAATGTATCGGAAAAAGTACCACGATGAATCAACAAAAGTGTCCATCGTGTCGGTTTCGCGCCGCGCCGCTTTCCTGCAATTCGGACAGGTTGTATTGACGAATTCCTCAACCTTCGCCAGCGGCGATTCTCCGACTCCGGTAAACGGCGCACTTTCAGGCAATTCGACGGGCAATTGCTCGTAAGGCACGGGAATCGTTCCGCAATCGTCGCAATAAACAATCGGAATCGGCGCGCCCCAGAAACGCTGGCGCGAAATTCCCCAATCGCGCAAACGATAAGTCGTCGCCGCTTCGCCGAATCCGTGCATTTCGGCGTAATGCGTCATTTCCTTTTTCGCTGCTTCGGAAGTTTTGCCGTTCCAGTAATCCGAACGAACCAGCACGCCTTCTCCGGTCAACGCTTCTTCACGCGCGAGCGCGTGCATCGTGTGATGTTCATGCGCCAGATGCGGCTCGGAAATCACCTGACGAATCGGCAAATGATATTTTTTGGCAAACTCGAAATCGCGCTCGTCGTGCGCCGGAACAGACATTACCGCGCCCGTGCCGTATTCCATCAGCACGTAATTCGCCGTCCAAATCGGAATTTGCTCGCCGCTAAAGGGATTGACTGCGAAAAATCCGGTCGCAATGCCGTCTTTTTCGACTTCTTCTTCACGGTTTGCCGCTTTCATTTTTTCCCGTTTGATTTCCTCGATTTTCGCCAAAACTTCGTCGCTCAATTCGTTTTTGCGAGCTTCGATAAAGGGATGCTCGGCGGCGACCACGATTGAATTGACGCCGTAAATTGTGTCAATCCGAGTCGTAAAAACGCGGATTTTTTCATCTGAATGCTCAACGGCGAAATCAACAAACGCGCCTTTGCTGCGACCGATCCAATCGCGCTGGCGTTTCAAGACTTTTTCCGCCCAGCCCGCTTCGATTTCCGAGATGTCGTCGAGCAATTGGTCGGCGTAAGCGGTAGTTTTCAAAAACCATTGCTCGATGTCTTTTTTCGTCGTCGCAGTCCCGCAGCGCCAGCAGATTCCGCCGCTTGCCTGTTCGTTCGACAAAACGGTTTGGTCGTACGGACACCAATTGACCTGCGTCATTCGTTTGTACGCCAAACCCATTTCATACATTTTCAGGAAAAACCACTGGTCGAATTTGTAATAATCCGGTCGGTGCGCGGCGATTTCCGTCGTCCAATCGTAGGAAATGCCCAGACGCTGCAACTGCCCGCGCATATAGCGAATATTGTCTTCCGTCCATTCGCGCGGGTTCAAACCGCGTTTGATCGCCGCTTCTTCCGCCGGTTGTCCGAACGAATCCCAGCCAATCGGGTGAAAGACGTTAAAACCTTTCAAACGCTTGTACCAAGCCAGCGCGTCGCCGATTGAATAATTCCTGACGTGCCCCATATGCAGATTTCCCGACGGATAAGGCAGCATTTCCAAGGCGTAAAATTTCGGTTTTTCGGTGTTGATTTCGGCAACAAAAGCGCTTGAATCTTTCCAACGCTGCTGCCATTTTTCTTCGATAACTTCTGGAAAATATTTCTCATCCATAATTTTTGGCATAAAATTTTATAAACGGCTTGTAAAAACAAGCGAACATGATACGCAAAACCGGAAGACAGAACAAAATCGCCGTTCGGTTTCACAAAATTATTTTGTGTTTTGATGAAATTAAAGAAGGAAAACGCCGCGTCCCATCGAGGCGCACAAAACACGCCCGCGCGTCGGGAGCGGCTAGGTAAGAAGGAGTTTATTCAGTTTGCGAAATCGAAATCTCATAGCTTGATGTTTAAGATATTATTTCAACTTCCTGCAATTGTCCAACAAAAATTTGCGTTTAACCTTTTATGCATGAATTACAGCGCTGTTTATCTGAGAAACTTATCTCCTCGTTTAACGTAATTCTCAATGATGCCTTTGAAAGCTTTAGTTGAAGCCGCCGGTGAGTTTGTCTTTGAGATTACCTCAGATATTGTATCCGATTTAGCAGAGCAACTATTCGGCAACTCATTTTCCCTACATTCTGCTAGAAGGCGTTTTTCAAAGGCTTATGCGCAAAGCTTTTTCTGTTTACAATGTGCCGGAACATCAAAGAAACCGCAAGTTAAGCAAAAGTGGTACATCTATCAGTGCCAAGACTGCTCAAGCAGATGGGGAACACTGAAGGACAAGCCTTGGGTGAGAAAAGAAAAGCGCAAATCTGCTAATCCCCAAAGAAAGGCGATTTAA
Source organism: Pyrinomonadaceae bacterium (assembly GCA_036388995.1). Lineage (GTDB taxonomy): Bacteria > Acidobacteriota > Blastocatellia > Pyrinomonadales > Pyrinomonadaceae > JALZCH01. The sequence goes on from DASVQU010000196.1 coordinate 2,797, forward strand.
TCTGGCATCAAACCGCAACCTAAAGTTTTACGACAGCTTTTGCGGAATTTACAAACTTTCTAAACTCCGCAGCCGATGCCCAAAACCATTTTCGGTTTCGCGCCGGAAACATCGTAAATCTCGCTGCCCGCGCCTTCGTAATATGCGGCGTGCATTACGATTTCCATTCGTCCGTCGCCGTTTAAATCGGCAATCGCCTGAATCGAATATTCGTTCGGCGCAGCAAATTTAATGGCTTTCGGATAAAATTCTCCGCCGATTAATATGTTTTGCGGTTTTCCGCCGACAACTTTTCTGAGCAGCAGAAACGAATAATCCCCCGCATAAGTGCGAGCCATTATTCCGCTTTTATAATTTGTCGCCGCCAACAAAACCTCTTCGATTCCGTCGCCGTCCAGATCAACGCGAAAACTTTGCGAGATTTTGGCAACCGGTTTAATGATTCCTTTTGAACGGGCAAAATCACCGACGATTTTCAAATATGTCGCGTCGGTTTTGGAGTTTTCTTTTACACCGCGCGGCATCGGATTCCATTTGGCGGCAGAGCCGATTCCGACTCCGTTTTTTGTTTCGCCTCCAAATGAGACTTCAAAATAATCCTCGCAGATTTCGAGAGTTTGCGGTTTTTCGCCGATTAGCTTGTCGCCCGGAACTGAGCTTGTGCCGAGCAAAATGTATTCGGTTTTATTTTTGAGCAGCGGTGCGACTCGTTTTGCTTCAACCCATTTGCCGTTCTGTACGCCGCCGAGCAAACCGTGCGTTCGCATTTCGACAATCGGAACAATCCCGATTTGCTGCGCCATCTGCGGCGAAATCGAGAAAAATAAAACAAATGCGAACAAGAAAAGTTTATTTTTCATCTTTTTCAACTAAATCCGATTCTTCCGTTGATTCGACGTGAGGGCGAAACGCGCGGTTTAACAAAAATATAAATAAACCAAGCACGGCG